>JBQGED010000108.1:0-24873 GCA_052039425.1 Sphingobacterium griseoflavum
CTGGCCAGGAAATATCCGCGAACTTAAAAACGCGGTGGAGCGCAGCGTCTATCGGCAGCAAGACAGTGATCAGCCGCTGGAACGCATTTTGTTGGATCCATTTGCTTCGCCTTATCGATGCAGCGTTACCACAACTGCAGCTGCAGTTCCTCTGTCAACAAATCGCAATGAGCCGACCCCGATACAATTTCCGCTGGACTTTAAAAAGGCGTGTAGCGAGCAGGAAACTCGCTGGCTCGAAGCCGCACTGCAGAAAGCCAAATTTAATCAAAAAGACGCCGCTCAACTGCTCGGGCTCACGTATCATCAGCTGCGCGCCCTGTTACGCAAATACCAACTTATCCAGAGATTGGAATGAAGGCGGGAACCGCCTTCATTTGGTGCTCAGTGCGCCAGACGAAAGCCTTCTGCCGCTACGGTATAAACAGTAGATGTCATCCAGTCTCTTCCAGCAGGAGCCTTGCGTTTCATTTCTTGTTGCGGCTGGTCATTAGCGACCACCTGCTCAGAATAAAAAACAATCGCGGCTGTGGTGGCCGCCACGACTAGTGCTGTAAAGGTTTTGTGAGATCTCTCCACTAACATTGCCTATCCCCCTAACTCAATATTGGCTGTAGTCCTCCGCTTCCGCATCACATCATGTTTCGCGCATATGCACTTTGCAGAACTCCTACCGGCTATAAAATCCCTACCGGTCAAAGATCCCTAGCAACCCACATTCCAATTGATACCCCAAAGGAAATCGCCACTCACTCAAAACCACACAAGAACTGCTGTAAGCATTACAAACCACCTCGGCAAAAAATGCCGAAAACAAATTACGACGGGGAAAAACGAGTAGAGAAACGTGAACCAATGCGCCAATCCGTGTTTTTCGGCAGGCAACCCACTGAATACAAAGCGAAATATTGAACAGATGAAGCGTGGCACAGCCTTTGCGTTGAGGGTTTTACCTTTAAGGCTTGTTTAAGCCTGGGTAGCAGGGATCTATTCACGTTGATTAACCCAAAATAATTGGAGAAAAATTATGAAACGTTTCATTTCCTTACGCAGCTCGCTGGCTTGTGCAATTAGCGCAGCCGTACTTTTCAACGCAGTCCCTTCAATGGCGGACGATTCCGCAGGCACAATGAATCAGACCACCCCTGTAGATGCTACGCAGCGGGACCACAATATTTCCCAACCCAACGCATTTGGCGATGATCCAGCTCAACGCAGCGACACCATGGAAAATCGCACCAGCTCCGACGACTCGTATCCTGCTGGCCGCGACGCCACCGATAATCAATCTGGCATAGTCGGCACGGATCAGTCCTCGGACAGCACCCGCGGCGCCTTGATCAATAGCGCCGACGGCAGCCAGCAAATTCAACTCAGTACTGGTGAAAACCAACTGCAACCCGTAGCCGCCCGTTCTCTTGTTGACCGCAAAGTGGTCAATTTGCAAAACAAAGCCATAGGTGAAGTTGACGAAGTTGTAAACGGTCCCAATGGGATTGCCGCTCTCGTTGTGGAGGCCGGAGGCGTAATGGGAATTGGCGAAAAAGAAGTATTGATTCCCCTTGATGAAATCCGCCTATCCGGCAATCAGTTGATTTGGGAATCACAAATGGACGCCTCTCAACTGAAGGATTCACAGCAATATCGTTATGAAGAAGATCGTTATAGCACCGTCTCTGACGATTAATTAATTAAGTACACGGGGCCTGTTGGCCCCCTTTAAAAAATATTTTTTTATTTGAATTTTTAAAAAAGAAAAAGCACCCGGCAGGGTGCTTAAATTGGTGGATTCTTGTTCAGACTTCCGTTCCCATTCATCCATTGAAGAAGCGGAAATCCTTATCGTCAGTCGCCAAGGAAAGCATCAATGAATCCCTTTTCCTTTTATCGGCAGGCCACCATTTTGCAAGGGTGCCTAGAAAATTATGAATCCACTGCTCCATCCCCTGGAGCTTGAATGCGACTACTTATCGATCAGCTTCTTCCTCAATTTCGGAGCCAACCTTTTCCACATCTTTGCCGAAGCCTTCCATGGTGTTACAGCCGGACAAAGTGAATAATGTGAACAAGCTTACAAATACGCCAACAAACAAGCTTTTCATCTGCCTCTTCCTCTTCAGTTGTTGTTATACCCGAACCCCGAAGGCGGGGCGCCAAGGTCTCCAGCCTTACGCAATTAGTGTGCCTGAATAAAAATCACGGATTTCGACTAAATCGCAGCCAGATCAGGCACAATTCGGCAAAAAATTACCAAGGGTCAGGGAGAATTTTGCAAGCTTTTGTAAAACAGAACGCGGATCATCTACATTAGCCACATGTAACAAACTCAACTAACAATAAAAAAAGCCCGGACCGCATAACTCGGCTCGTTTGCCGGAGCGAAGGGCAGTGCTAGACTCAAGAATGACCACCTTTTTTATTAGCCTGTTAAGCGGGGTATGCCTGCACCACTAGGCGCTGTCCCTGCTCGATCTGGCGAAGATTTATCCAACAATAATGCAGCCATCGAGGAGTAAAACGTGAACGATAATAAAAACGCTGAAGCCTATTGGCGCGCCAACCTGCGCCTAATCGTGGGGTGCCTAGTGGTATGGGCGGTGGTGTCCTACGGATTTGCTATTCTCCTGCGTCCACTGCTGGCAGGGATCACCATCGGCGGAACCGATCTCGGGTTCTGGTTTGCCCAGCAGGGTTCCATCCTCACCTTCATCGCCTTGATCTTTTTCTACTCCTGGAGGATGAACAAGCTGGATAAACAATTCGGCGTGGACGAGGTGTAATCCTATGAGTCAATTCGCCATCAACCTGCTCTTCGTCGGCGGGTCCTTCGCTATCTATATTGCTATCGCCATCTGGTCACGTGCTGCCTCTACCAAAGAGTTTTATGTCGCTGGCGGCGGCGTCCACCCAGTGGTCAACGGTATGGCCACTGCCGCTGACTGGATGTCCGCAGCCTCTTTCATCTCCATGGCGGGCCTAATTGCCGCTGGCGGCTACGCCAACTCCACCTATCTGATGGGCTGGACGGGCGGTTATGTATTGCTGGCCATGCTGCTGGCGCCCTACCTGCGTAAATTCGGCAAATTCACCGTCCCGCAATTTATCGGCGACCGCTTCTACAGTTCGAGTGCGCGCATGGTCGCGGTGATCTGTCTGATTCTCACCTCAGTCACTTATGTGATCGGGCAGATGACCGGCGCCGGGGTGGCGTTCTCCCGCTTCCTCGAGGTCAGCAGCAACACCGGTTTAATCATCGCCGCAGTGGTAGTGTTCTTCTACGCGGTGCTCGGCGGCATGAAAGGCATCACCTATACCCAAGTCGCGCAGTACGTGGTGTTGATCATTGCCTATACGATTCCGGCGATCTTTATTTCGCTGCAGTTGACTGGCAACCCCGTTCCGCCCCTCGGGCTGTTCTCGGATCACGTGTCCGGTACTCCCCTGCTTGCCAAGCTGGATTCAGTGGTGCGTGAACTCGGCTTCCAGGATTACACGGCTGATGTGCCTAACAAGCTCAATATGACCTTGTTCACCCTGTCGCTGATGATTGGTACTGCCGGTCTGCCCCACGTGATCATCCGCTTTTTCACCGTGCCTAAAGTGGCCGATGCGCGCTGGTCCGCGGGCTGGGCGTTGGTGTTTATCGCCACCCTGTATCTGTCCGCTCCCGCGGTTGCCGCCATGGCGCGTTTGAACCTGCTCAACACCATCTATCCGGATGGTCCGCAGCAGGCGTCAATCCGCTACGACGATCGCCCCGATTGGATCAAAAATTGGGAGGCCACCGGCCTGATCAAATATGAAGATAAAAACGGTGATGGCCGCATCCAGTCCTACAACGACGTGCCAGCTTTCAAAGAGACTGCCAGCGCACGTGGCTGGGAGGGCAATGAGCTGACGGTCAATAACGACATTCTCGTGTTGGCCAACCCGGAAATCGCCAACCTGCCCGGCTGGGTTGTGGGTCTGATCGCCGCCGGCGGTCTCGCCGCTGCGCTGTCTACCGCCGCAGGCTTACTGCTCGCGATATCCTCCGCCGTCAGTCACGACCTGATCAAAGGCTTGTTCAAGCCGGATATCAGCGACAGGGGCGAATTGCTGGCGGCGCGTATTTCCATGGCGGTCGCCATTGTGGTCGCGACCTGGCTGGGAATGAATCCACCGGGATTTGCCGCACAGGTGGTGGCGCTGGCCTTCGGTATCGCGGCGGCGTCAATCTTCCCGGCGCTGATGCTAGGCATCTTCTCCAAGCGGGTTAACAGCGCGGGCGCCGTCGCCGGTATGCTCGCCGGCCTGATCTCCACCCTGGTGTACATCTTTATGTACCTGGGCTGGTTCTTTATCCCCGGCACCGCCAACCTGGCTAACACCCCGGATAACTGGCTGCTGGGAATCTCACCGTTGTCATTCGGTGCGGTGGGCGCCATCATCAACTTCGCTGTGGCCCTGGGCGTATCCGCCGTTACCGCTCCGCCGCCGGTCGAAATCCAACATCTGGTGGAAAGTGTGCGTTATCCACGCGGCGCAGGTGCGGCGTCGGATCACTAAGGCTTCCGCAGAGCTTTTTTCCGCTCACGGGCTTTCGTAAGAAAGCCCTTTTTATTTGGGGAATCATTATGTTGTGGGAATTATTGGCCACCGTCTTTGCCGGCCTGGGCGCCGCCGGAATGGCACTGGCGCTGCGCGCAATGACGCGCAAGCGTTTTCCCGCCTGGAGCATTCCGGCTTTTGCCGGCGTCGCTATGTTGGGATTTCAGATCTATAGCGAATACACCTGGTTTTCACATCAAAAGAGCCTGCTGCCAGAAGACGTGACCGTAGTGCGAACTGTAGAAGAAACCGCGGCCTGGCGGCCCTGGACGTTTATCTATCCACAAACCGTGCGGTTTATTGCGGTACGCGTCGGCACTGGCGCGATCAACCGGAATAACCCGGAGCTGGTGCTGGCGGACCTGTTTCTGTTCGAGCGCCGCATGGCCGCCCGGCAAATTCCCCAGGTCTTCCACTGCGGCGCTAATGCCCGCGCCGACCTGACCGAGGATCTGGCGGTACCGGCGCCCGGTGCCAAGCTGGATGATTCCTGGACGCCGCTGGCGCCGGATGATGAGTTGCTGCGAGCGGTATGCGGCAAAGCGCTGGCGGGCGGCTGGCAGGAGAGCGATTGATGGAGCCAGCCGATCTGCGCCAGTTTCTCAGCCGCACCGCGCCTTTCAGCTATCTGGATGAACAGGCGCTCAGCACTCTGGTGAAGGGCCTGACGGTGTTCTACTGCCCCGCCGAAGACACAATAGCGATTCCACCGGATCAGCTGCTGATCGTACGCTCCGGCACTTTCTCTCTCCTGGACTCACAGCAGCACCGCCACGCGCAACTACAGGAAGGCGATTGCGCTGGGCATGAGGCCCTGTTGGGTGCTGGCGGCGGTTCTGAGCGGTTGGTTTGCGACGAGGACGGGCTGATTTTCTGGTTGGACGGCGCGGTGTTTCGCGAGTGCGCCCAGCACAATCCGCATTTCGCCGGCTATTTCCAGGGCTTGGCCCGGCGCACCTTGCATCAATATCGCGGCCCCGAAAGCGCCGGGCGCTTTACCCAAAAAATTGGCGATGTGATCAAGCCGGTCAAAGTCGTCATAGCCCCTGATAAGACTATTCAGGAAGCCGCTGCCTTAATGACGCAACACCGAGTCTCCTCTCTTCTGGTAGAAGAAGAACAAAAGCTGATCGGCATCCTCACCGATCGCGATTTGCGCAGCCGCGTACTTGCCAAGGGTCTGGGCGGTGACGTTCTGGTCCGCGAGGTGATGTCGCCATCGCCCCGATGTATCGACAAAAATGCCTTTGTATTTGAAGCCGTGCAGAAGATGAGTCAGCACAATGTTCACCACCTGCCGGTGCTGGACCGCGGCAACAGTTACAGCATGATCACGCTCACCGATGTGGTACGCGCGCAGCAGAACCACCCGGTGTATGTCATCGGCGATATTCACCGCCAGAAAGACGTGGACGGCCTGCGTAACTGCGCCCGGCAGACCAGGCCGCTGCTGGAGGAGCTGGCGCGCCAACAGGTGCCCGCCCACGAAGTCGCCAACGTCATCACCACCATTACCGACGCTCTCACCCAGCGCCTGCTGTATCTGGCGCGGCAACAACTGGGCGAGCCACCTTTTGCCTATTGCTGGCTGGCCTTTGGCTCCCAGGCGCGGATGGATCAAAGCATCAACGCCGATCAGGACAACGCCCTGCTGCTCGCCGAAGAACCCACGGGTGACGCCGTTGCCTATTTCGCCCACTTGGCGGACTTTGTCTGTCAAGGTCTCGCCCACTGCGGCATCCGCTTGTGTCCCGGCAATATCATGGCGAGCAACCCGGAACTGCGCCTGGGGCTCGCCGGCTGGAAGCGCAAGTTCAGCCATTTCATCCAGTCGCCCGACCCAGAGTCCGTGCTCGCCTCCAGCATCTTCTTTGACCTGCGCGGCATCGACGGCGACCTGTCGCTGCTGGCGCCGCTGCAGCAACACATCCACCAGACCACTCGCCACAACGACCTGTTTTTCTTCCATCTCGCCAACGCCGCTCTCGAGCGCACACCGCCCTTGAGCATGTTGCGCAATTTTGTGTTGGAGCAAGGTGACGACGGGGAAAAAGGCGTAGACCTGAAAAAGCGCGGCATCAGCATCATTACCGATCTGGTGCGGGTGTACGCCATCGCCAATGGTGTGGACGCGGTGAACACCCGCCAGCGCCTGCAACAGCTGATGCAACAGAAAGTGCTGGAACCCCACGACGGCCAGAATCTGCTCGATGCTTTTGACGTGATCGCGCAACTGCGCTGGCAAAAACATCAACAACAGCTGGCCCAGACCGCCCTGCCGAACAATTTGCTCGACCCCGCCCAGCTGCACACCTTGCAGCGCGAGCAGCTCAAAGACAGCTTTCTGGTGGTGAGCAAAGCCCAGACGGCCATGAAAAACCACTTCTGCCGGAACCTGTGACGAATGGCGGTGCTGGACTGGCTAAGCAGCCGTAAACAAGCACCCGCACCGGTGCTGAAAGCATTTAATGCCGCTTCGCGACCACACCCGAAAACAGAGCCCGGCGACTGTCCGCTGCTGGTGCTGGATATCGAAACCACCGGCCTGGATTCTCACCGGGACCATATGGTGAGCATTGGCTGGCTGCCGGTACGCGAACGCCGGATCGTCGTCGCTGAGGCGCGCCACTACCTCATCCAAAGCCCGGTGAGCGTCGGCCAAAGCGCCGTCGTTCACGGCGTCCTGGACCGCGATCTGGTGGACGCCAGAGAGACAACCTCAGTCCTGCAAGAGTTGCTCGGCGCTTATGCTGGCTATATTTTTGCCGCCCACCACGCGCGGTTGGACAAGGCGTTTTTACAAGCGGCGATACAAAGTTGTTTAGGTGGGAAGGCGGCGATGTCCTTTATCGACACCATGGCCATTGAGCGCCACAGGTTGCAGCGTCAGGGACTGGAAGTTACTCAGGAATCCTTGCGATTGGATAATTGTTTACGGCGCTACGGCCTGGAAAATCCGGTGGGGCAACATCACGCCATGGAAGACGCCTACAGCTGTGCCCTGCTCCTACTGGCGCAGACCAGCCGCACGCAGTTTTCCCTCAGGGATCTGCTGCGGCAATCCTAAGATCCTAAGATCCTCAGCAGGCTCTCAGTTAAACGCGCTTGAACCCAATGCGGAAGCCGCCCCAATGCCGCCCGGCCACCATAATCGGCACGGACAGATCGTGGATGATTTCCCCGGTATCCCGCTTGTAGGTCTGCAACAGCATTGGCTGGGTATTGCTGCCGGCGCGCTGACCGGTGCGATCGGTGAAGATGCGTTTACTGCGGTTGTGCACCAGATCCACTTCGTATTTGCCCGTGAGCGGCTGGGAATATTTTTTGTTGTGGGTGGGGAAATAGCCTTTGCGATCCACCGCCCCGGCATAAAGGATATTGGTGTGGCGGGAGAGAATCGGCTCCTGGATCGCAGGCAAAAAGGAATCCGTAAAGCCATCAAACGGAGTGCGATATTTCTGCGGGTTGGTATTGGGAATCGGTGTGTACTGTTCGGAAAACAAATCCGCCAATGACAGGCGGCCGTCCTCCAACGCTTTGCTGAATAACTGGCTAATTTCTTTCGCTGCCAATACGGCCTCGCGCATGACAGGGGAAAAAAACAACTCGTCGCTCACCTGGGCGAGATCGGCATAAATAGTCTCCGTCTCCACCGATACAACTAATGCGCGATCACCGATTGTCTGGGTTTTGTGCTCAATATCATTAAGTGCAGTGTTGATGCGGGTAATGGCTTGGCCGATACGGCTGCTGGTGCCTTCCAGGCCGCTGCTCGCCTGCTCAATTTGCTCCAACGCGTGGGAGGAGTCGCGGATCTCCTGATTGATGGAGTTGAAGCCACCCGCTACCTGCTGCAACTCCACTTTTACCTGCTCGCTGGATTTCTGCACTTCGGTCATCAAGGCTGTGGCCTGCTGACTCTGGTCGTGTATGTCTTTGAGCATGGTGGCGATATCGCGGGTGGCCTCTGCCGTTTTGCCCGCCAGGGCCCGCACTTCGTCGGCCACCACGGCGAAACCTCTCCCCTGCTCTCCCGCTCGCGCGGCCTCGATAGCGGCATTGAGCGCAAGTAGGTTGGTTTGTCCCGCGAGATTGTTGATGACCTCCGTAATCCGCTGGATATTGTCAGCGCTGGTGCGCAATTGTTGCAGCTGCTGAGCGGCATTGCTCACCGATGTGGTGAGTCGGGTCATATCAGCCACCCCGCCCTGCAAACGCAAATCCGCCGTTTGGCAGGCGCTGGCAGTTTGGTTGATCGTTTGGGTAATGGTTTGGAGATTGCTATTCAATTCACCGCTGGTAACGGTGAGATTGCGGCTGGCGTCCACGATTTCTGCGGATTCGTTGCCGCTGTGTTTAATGTCCTTGACCAGGCCATCGATGTAATACGACACCTCTGCAGCACCAGTGGCCATTTTGGACGTGGCGTGTGAAATATCCACCGCGATGTGCTCGGCCCTGCTGTCCTCTATTGGTCCCACACCCGACTGCGGTCGCGTCCAATAAAGCCCGCCAGCGACCAATGAGGTCAGTACCGCAATATTGAGCCAGCCCGGCGTTTCCAATAGCAGCAACAGCGACTGTGCGGCCATAACGACGCCGAGAACAACCAGGTATTTTATGTCCAAAAACAACATGGCCGTACATCTCTCAACAACGGGCACGCCGGGTGGCGTGCCCTCTCAACCACCAGAATTACAAATCGTATTTCGCCGAGAATTGCACCCGGTTCATGGTACCGTCCAAGGAGTTTTCCAACTCACGTTTGGCGTAGGTCAATTCCACACCCAGGGTTAATCTGGCGAAAGGCGAATGCAGCAGGTTCGCATGCAAACTCTGCGTGCGCTTGGTCACAGCAGCGCCGGTCAATGCAACGTCATGGTCGGCGTTCAAAGTGGCCAAGCTGATGTTGGAGCGCCACTTCTCATTCCACACATGACGGTAGGAAATCATCGCTGACAATATGTCGATGGTTTCCAGATCCTCGTCAGCCGCATCCAGCATCACATCGCTCACCGCGTTCAAGCCAACATAACGCCCCAAACCACTACCGGTGGTCACCATAAAGCGCAGGTCGTCTTCACCAAAACCAAATTTACCCGCAACGCTCACGCCGTAACCGGCCGTGTTTTCTTCGACGTAGCTCTGGCCACCATCGTTCGTTAATTCCACGGTCAAATCGCGGTAGATACCGGCGATGGACAATGAGCCCCAATCACCCGCGAAGTTATAACGGGCCACCAAATCGGGGAGCAGGCCATCGTCCGAAGGCGCGGGTGAATTTCCGTAAGTGGTCTCCGGATTTTCCATGGAAAACTGCCAGGGTCCACGGGTATAGCGCACCTGCGCCTGACGCACGAACACAGTGCCGTCGGTAGGGCCGATAAAATCGAGCATTTCCGGCAGCGCGCCTACATTTTGAAACGTAGACCAGGTCTGGCCAAAAAGCCATTTGTCATAGGTCAGGTAGGCGTGGCGCAGTTGCGGCTGATAGGCGTTGGTCGTGCGCTCATTGCCGTCGGTGGTGAGGAAATCGAATTCGATGAAGCCCACAACTTTCTGTCCGTCGACCGTCATCACCGATTCCATATTCAAGCGGGATGACTTGGCGTGAAAGTCCATATCACGGCTTTCGCCTTCAGCACCTACAGGGATCGAGCCCGGGATATAAAAGTCCCGGCCGAGCGCGCCTGGATCCATATAACCATCGCTATAGCCGCTTGAAATAGCATCCAGTTTGACAAAGCCGCCCACCTTAAAAGTGGTGTTGACTTCCGCCCCCACAGCCGGCAAAGCGATTCCGGTCAGACTTGCCGACATGATTGCAACGCTTAACGGATTGAGTCCTAGTTTTTTCATAATGTGCCCTTTGTTTTAGTTAAATAAAAACCCCTAATGCTGCATTCTTAGAATGCCATCGCCAAAATGCTCAGATTCAACAGATTTTTGCGGCGGCATCTCGCAAACAACTTCATCTTGCCAAAACGAAATAAACAATCTGCGAGTAATGCAAAAGATATCAGCGTCTAATCCGCTCAAGATCTTTGATGAATACATTAGCCAAATTTATAAATTTGGCTACATATGTTCAGCGTTTTTGCCAGATTATTGATGTTAATCAACGGCAAAAAACACAGCCCCCCGAGCGACAGGCGGGTATTGTAGACAGATGCTAAAACAGCGCAAGAATTGAGTCAGGAAATTATCAGTAAACAAATTGCTATTTGCGCTCAATAAACATGCAAATCGATTAATAAAAAGACAAGCAGCGCCGTCAGCGCCACAGCCATTTTTTCAGCGATAGTTGAAATCGGTAAGCAGCCGTATCCCGCACACCGTAGCGCTCACGGATGTGGGTTTCATAACGGTCATAAAGCGCGTCTTTTTCGCGCAGATATTTGAGATACTTCAGCGCCTGTCGCCCCGCGTGATACCCCAGAAACCTATGCGCGGGCGCTGCCGCGAAAGCGCTATCAACAATACGGATGTAATGGTCCTGATAGGATTGATCGTAGGATTTCTGTTGACTCAAAGTGCCGGCGCGACGACGGTAATACACCACCACATCCCGCACCGCATAGACCTCGGGATGAGTGGAGAAAAAGCGCCAGTAAAATTCCAGATCCTCGTGTACAAGCCCCGGAACAAAAAGACACTCCTGCAGCCACTCACGTGGATACAGCTTGTTCCACACCATGGTTTCTAACGAAAAAAAATCCTGGCGGTGCAGGTGCAAGCGGCCGGTGGCACGTTTTTCCGGCTTTTTATAGGGCTTCTGCTGGCCGGATTCTTCCCACCATTCCATCACCGCGCCACTCACCACCATGGCACCGTGGCGGTCAGCGGCGGCAACTAAAACCTGCAACGCGGTGGGTGGCATCCAGTCATCGGAATCGAGAAAAAAAATCCAGCGCCCGCGCGCGCCTGCAACGCCGGTATTGCGCGCAGCAGAAAGTCCCTGGTTGGATTGGCTGATCACGCGACAGCGCGGTTCTGCCCGCGCGAATTCCCGTGCAATGGTTTCCGAGCCATCCGTAGCGCCGTCGATTACACAAATCATTTCCAGATCGGTGAAGGACTGAGCAGCGACGGATCTCAAACACTGATGGAGGAAGGCTTCGACATTGTAGATAGGGATGACCACCGAAACCAAAGGGACGGTGTCATTCACAAATGGCCACCAAATGCGGGAACCGGCTGGGAAACTGGTTGATTCTTGCGTGCGAGCTTTTGCAGCAACTCATAAAAATTCGCCGCAATCGCAGCGCGCTTGTAATTATGCAGATCGTTAAAGCGATCAGTCAGCGTGCGCCAGTGATCCTCATCAATCATTTTGATCATGGCATCGCAAAGCGAACGCCCGTCTGAGTAGGCAAGCGCGATGCGGTTGAGATCCTTTGGCAAGGTGTAGTCCCGCGGCACAATCACCGGTTTGCGATAGCGCACGGAGTCGTTTTCCAATCCGGAAATTTTGGTCTGCCCGTAAAATTCCCGGTGAATTTTATGGCACGCGCGCAATTTCATCGGTGCGATAAGAAAATGAACTCGCGCCATCTGCTCAGCAAAATCGTCATCCGACACATAACTGCAAAAACTGGTGAGTTTAAGTTGGTCATCCGCGAGTGCAGCAAACCGCTGCACCACTTTTTTTGCCCGCTCGTGCTTGGCCCAACCGAGAAAAATCATTTCCATGCGACATTCCGGCCGCGCTTTTTTCAGCTCGGTGAGAGCATGAAGTAGCACATCGTAATCTTTGCGCTGCTCGTCGACGCTGCCCGTCACAGCAAACACCACCCGATCATTGCGCGCAACGGGCCGTGCATCACCCAAACTGCTTAAGGGCAGACAATAATCACTGATATTAGTAAAACCACACGCCCGTGCAGCTGGCCCCATCCGCGCCAATACACCCTCGCTGGGCAGCATCAGTAAACTCATATTGCGGTATAAGCCAGCACGGTGATGCCATGCCCGGCACAGCAGCACGCGCCACAATACATAGGAACACAGCTTGCGCGCGTTATGAAACGACCAGTCAATAGACGAGAGCGGAAACAAACTGGCATTGGTATTGTGAATGCGCATTACCGTGGGACAGGAGAAATGCGCGCGGGAAAAGAACGCGAAGTGTTTTTCCAGAGTATTGAAATAAACAAAATCCACCGCGCGCAAACAGGCTTCGTGGGTTTTCCAGAAGCGTTCTACCGGTGCATTTTTGGGCATTACCAAGAGGCTGACAAACAGGTGTTCCGGCAGGCCGGTCTTGCGCCAGATCTTATCGGTAGTCCACAGCACCAGGTCAAAACGCTCGGCGAGAATGGGGCATAGTGAGGTGAGCACCTCAGCGTGATAATCCAGCTCAATAATCAGCAGGCGGGGACGTAAAGCGGAACGGCCCTGGCTGCACGCACTCCTGACGTTGTTCATAAATGGCCTCGGGACAACAGCCGGCGATTTTATACAGCGTCAGAACGTTTGCAAGACGAGGGCCAGATATGGTCCATTTTCACCTGCTTGTGCCCCGCCTCGCCTGCACAGCTCAAACAGTGGCAGATGCCTGATTTACTTAGCTTATTGCTTCAATTTGCGATGCGGCGCCTAAAAATCACGCACCCGCCCGGAACTATCTGCCAACCACTTAACACGTCCGCAATCCGACCTACGCCGTTGCTTGTGTCCCAATATCGCATGCGTTTCGCCAATACGGAGCCGGGTGCCTGTGCTGAGGGGCCTCAATCCTTGCTGCAGAACTGAGCCATTTGCACCTATGAACCGTACCATCGGCGACGCTCGACCGGCCATTTGAATGGCCGGTCCAGTCTTCCATCGTCTCCCAAAGAGAAAATCCCGCACCCTTAACATCCCTTTAACATCCTTGTGAATCCACTTGCATCCTTCGCCTTTCCCTAAAAAGCGTCCCGCTTTATCACCATCCGTTGAAAGAAATCCGTTTTCTACAATCAATCCGTGAATTCCTGAATCCAAATTCGGTTGCGAAAGAATCCTGCCCTTACTCCGCCGTTGGAGTGGCGTCATACTACCGCCGCACGCGGCCGACGACAGGTAAAAATACCGGCGGCCACTGTGAAAAACTACCCGGTTTTCGAGACGCTTATTCCCAAATGCTTGGCGTCTGCCTCATCACACCGTTCATAGATGCTGAATATAGACCCTGGTGATCAACGATGCGCCGAAAATAGCAGTGGAAATTTCCACCTTGCAGCAAAAGAGTTATTAATCTTGCCCATTGGCTTTGAGCGACTAACCCTGCAGAGAGGGACACACATCCTCATTCGCAAGAGAAAATTAACCGTCAGAATCCTCTGCAATTTCCACATTCATACCAAACGACTACCGCGCAAAAGGCGACCTCGTCACATTGACACACCACAAATCACCGCCATACTTTTTATGACACTGGGAATTGCCGCGCGCCGCAAATGGTTAACACCGCCTAGGGATGCCCTCAGTTTCTGCTTATGCATCACGCCTTCGGCCAAGGGACAAGCCGAAACCCACCACCATGCAGAAGTATTAGGTCCCAAAAAACTCATCTTCGCACCTGAACAATATCCAGGAGGATACTGTGGACCTAATCGACAAACTGAAAGAGCTTTCCAATCGAATTGAACGACAGCGGGATTCTGTCTTAACAGAACAAGCAGCAAAAACAGCGTTTGTCCTGCCCTTCCTACAAGCACTAGGCTACGATGTGTTTAATCCCTCAGAAGTCATTCCGGAGCTGACCGCTGATCACGGCGTCAAAAAGGGCGAGAAGGTGGATTATGCAATCAAGCTCGATGAAAAGATCATTATTCTGATTGAATGCAAACCGATCGGATCGACGCTCGACGCAAAATGCGCCAGCCAATTATTCCGATACTTTTCTGTAACAGATGCGCGCTTCAGCGTCCTCACAGACGGCGTTCGCTATTTATTCTTCAGCGACCTGGAAAGTCCGAATAAAATGGATGATCGGCCGTTCCTCGAATTCAATATTCTGCAATTTAACGATTCCGATGTTGAGGAACTGAAGAAGTTCAGCAAACCCACATTCAATCTGGAATCCATTTTAAGCCGCGCCAGCACCTTGAAATATCATAAGGCGCTGCTCGCCGAAATTCGCACCGAGTTCGAAAATCCTTCCGAAGAATTGGTCCGCCTGTTAACAACTAGGGTCTACGAAGGCCGCTTCACTCAGCAAGTCAAAGAGCAATTCAGCTCCTTAACCCACAGTGCATTGCGCGACTTTATGCGAGAGCGAATAAATGAACGTTTGCAATCAGCTTTAGATACAAACAAACAAGAATTTGCAACCATAACAGAAGGCCAGCTATCCACTGATGATGACGGAATCGAGACGACGACAGAAGAGCTGGAGGCTTTCCGAATTATCCAGGCAATTGGCTCAGAAGTCGTAGACGTTGAAAGAATATTCATCCGTGATGCCAAGAGCTACTGCGCCATCCTGCTTGATAACAACAATCGCAGACCCATTTGCCGGTTGCATTTCGGCAGAACGCGCATGGCCGTTTCCATTTTTGTGCCAAGCGGGGAGACAAAGATTGAGCTGGAGAAGATATCGCAACTCTATAAACACCGCGGGCTGCTGCACGAAGCGATTCTACAAAATGAAACTAAAAACGATATTCAGATAGATGGGTTGGTCAGAGAGCCGAACCACCACCTTGCCATTGGCGGTGGTTCGCACGTTTAATGCGCAAGCTTTAAAGTGGCGACTCCCGCGATAATCATTAGCACACCTAAATACTTGGCGAGAGAAGCTGGATCGCCGTAAAACAACACCCCCACCAGAAAAGTACCAGCGGCGCCTATGCCGGTCCAGATCGCGTAGGCTGTCCCTATAGGAATGGTGCGCTGAGCAAGCCATAATAGAAAGCCACTTACGGTCATAAAAAATACCGCTATAAAAATTCCCTTCAGCCGGCTTTCCGGCTGCTGTGCGATCTTGAGTCCGACAGGCCAGCCAATCTCAAACAGCCCCGCCAGAACAAGGTATAACCAAGGCATAAGGTCTCCAAATTACGTGTTTTTGTTAAGTACGTAATTTTACGTAGTAAGAAACAATAAACACAAGATGCACCGCAATATCAACCATTTGCTGAAGGAATGCCTCGAATCAGGCACTGCACAACCTGCCTTTTTCTACGCATATCTTAAGTACGTAATTTTACTTAGCATTAAACGGAAAAACTTAGGTTACATAGAAAAATCAAACTTTCATTGAAAAATAACAACGAAGATTCGAGCCTGATACAACAATAAATATTTTTAAAGCTGTTTGTGTTAAGTACGTAAATACACGTAGAAATAAATCGCAAAAACGCGAGATCAAAACAAATAGAGAAATTAGATGTGCGGCAGCACTAATTTTCGATCATACCTGTTGCTAACCAATTTTTAAGAGAGTCATAATTCAGTCGTGACATTTTTTCCCAAAACTGCGTAACATCTTCCAGGGATTGCGTCGACACCCCGGACACAAACAAACCATAAGCGATTGAATCAAAGGACTATTCGATGTTGTTAGCCAATTCGCGCCAGGTCTTCATAGAGAAAGCCTCCCTAGTTTCTCCTCATTTACTCAAAGTCACTATCGGAGCCTTGTTGGTACTGCTAATAATGCCTCTGTGGGTGGTTACCTATCTCCCCTTTGGGGACATAGCCGATCACGCCTCTCAGATTAATTCGATTTTGAATCTTGATAAATTGGAGGATGAGTACAAAGTTAATTGGTTTACCCCTTATCTATTTACCTATTGCCTTACCATCGCGTTTAGTCAGATATTCGGCGTGGTTTATGCCATCAAAGTAATCCTCTCCATCAGTCTGGTGGCCTTCCCCTTTATTACTTACAAAATCGTAAAAGCACTCGACGGCGATGAAAAATGGGCGATACCTTCCATAGTTGTCGGTTATAGTTTTGTTCTATTCTGGGGATTTTATAGTTTTACGGTTAGCTCTGTGGTTGGTATGTGTTTTATTCTCGCAACCATTCACTACAGCCGCAAACCCTTATCTTGGATCAATTACGCAGTATTTGCGCTTTTTTCCACGTTTTTGTTCTTCAGCCATGCTCTGGCATGGGCTTTTGTCATGGGCTTTTCCTGTCTGGTCGTGTTTTGCTTCAACAATCTTAAAGACACGATTAAAAAGGCCTCCGCATTTTTTATGGTATTACCTGTTGTGGTTATGTGGGCATCTGGCACCCATACCGATCCAAATGCACCGAAGGTACCGGAAGGTCAGATGCTTGCGCATATCTTCAGCCGATTTAACTTTCACTTTGGCTACATTCTGGACCAGTTTAATGAGAGAACGGAAAAAGGTGTGCATCAAATCCGGTTGATGCAGTTCTTCTCATTTGCCATTGGTAAAAACCAACTTTCAGACTATGTCGCAATGGGAGCATTTCTGGCATTCGCACCGCTTTTTTACGGGGCCAAGATCACTCGGAATTGGAAGCGCTGGCTGCCTTTCTTATATACGTTCTCTGCATTCATGATCATCCCCTATTGGCTGTTCGACACCGCCTACGTCAACGAGCGTTTTTCCCTGTTTGCGTTTTTGTCACTGTTGTTTGCATATGAAAAACGCGCGCCAGAAGCTAATCCCGACAACCTATTCAGCAAACGCAACGCGTTTCTGGTGTTGACTATCTGCGTTGCCTTTCTGGTATTGAACAGTCATCTGAAGACAATTTCCGCTTTTAAACAGAACGACCAGGATTTCAAAAAGATATTGTCAAAGATGGAAGAGAATAAGCGGGTTATGTCCTTGATCTACGACAATGCACCCCATCTGCCATTTACGCCGGCGTTTCAGCATTACGGCAAGTGGTACGCAGCAGTAAAGCCCGGCCAAGTCAATTACAGCTTCTCCATCGACCCCTCTATGTGGCACTTTACTCCCTTGCGATACCTAGGACCGGATCGTCCGATTCTCCACCCATGGAAACCGCAAACGTTTAGTTGGCGGCGTCACAAAGGCGAGATCTACGATTATTTCCTGGTGAGAAATTCCGAGCGGATGGATCATCTATTTGCCAGATCCAGAAACGAAGTAGTATTTATCGCTCAGGAAGGTAAATGGCTGCTATATGGCAAAAAGGCCTATTTGGAACAACAGGCCGCCGCTGAATAAAAATAACAGTAAGGAGCCAATCAACAGATTGGCTCCTTACATCCATGACTTTCACCCCTGCCTATTCGTGTGCGCAGCAACCGCCCGCGCCAACTCAATAACAGAAAGCGGCGCGGAGCCTTCGGATTTATTGCTGACGGTGACATACACATTTTGGCCGCCGCTGGCAGTGCCGCTGATGACTCTAGCGAGCGCCGCTCGCGTTTCCAGATCGGGGTCGATTATTTTGTCGAAAGGAGAATACAGATCTCGTGCATTTTCATAACCGTAGGCGCCGTGCATCGGATTTAAATTCCAGCGGCATACCAATGGTCCCGGCCAAAGCGTGCGCAAAATTGGTAATTGATCAACGATACGCGGCATCTTTGCATGTAAGCCCATGCAGTAGGTCGCGCCGGTTGCGCGCAGTGCGTCGACAAATTGCGGTACCAGCCATTGGGGATCGCGCACTTCCACCGCTATCGTGCCATCGGGTGCATATTTTTGTATTTTGGGAATCGCCGCCAATAAAGCGTAGAGCTGATCAATTACGTGGGACATATGATTGAGCGACTTTATCGGCAAAGGGCTGATCTGAAAAACCAGCGAGCCAAGTTTATGCCTCAATCCTTCCAGCGCAGGCTCGACAAATAATTGTAGCGCTTCCGCAGCGTTGAGAAATTGCGGATTGGAGCGCATGCCTTTTCCGGATTCGTTGCGCACCAATGCGTCTGTCACCACGCTCGGCGCTTTTACCACAAAACGAAAATCATCATTTACCTGCGCCGCATATTCAGCGTATTGCGATACTGTGAGCGGCCGGTAAAAACCTCGATCAATACTAACCGTGCGAAACAGCGGATGCCGGCAATAGGTGGTTAACCCCTGGCGGGACAAAACGGATTCCGCATATTCCCCCTGCCACACCAACCCATTCCAACCAGGATAATGCCAGGACGACGTGCCGAGCCGGACCTTTTCCGGCAGAGCAGCGGATAGCTCTATGAGTTCCTGATGATGAGCGGCCGGCGCGACAACATTACTGCGCTTTTCGGGAGCGCTGTCATCGTCGCCAAATAAGGACTCTTGCATATAATCTTGAACGCCTGTTTGGATCGGCCGCTATTATTGCTACGATTTCCCAAACAGGGAATTTATAAATGTTGAAAATATTCCGGCGCACGGTCCGGTCGGTCGTGCATGCCATCCACGTAGGTGATCGGAATACGCGATAATTCCTCTTCCGTCACCCCTTCCAGACAGCCGATATTAACGCCGTACATTTTCCCAATTGGTGTTTCATTGCCCACTCCAAAAACTCGTATGCCGCAGTGGCGGCAAAAATAATGGTGATTTTTCTGTGAGGCAAACACGTAGCGGGTTAATTCATCTCCTCCTGAGATGATGCGAAAACCCTCAGGCAAGGCAATCGCTGGCCAAAAACGGCTGCGCCGGCAGATGGAACAATTGCAGCGAAAGCTGGATTGCGACAAATCCAGGTCCGCTTCGATAACGACCTGACCGCAATGACAGGTGGCTTTGTAAGTTCTTTTCATTGGAATCACCGTATCTCCGAATGCAAAAAAGCCCGCGTAAGCGGGCTGACTTGAGATTGAACCACAAATGATGGACTGCGTCGATCAGAGCTCCGGCTCTAAATTTGCACCCACATACTGTGTTTCCACATAACATCCCGATTTTGTCACGAAGATATTTTCTCTATATTCCCGATAACCCGGCAAATTGACCTTCACGACACCTTCCCCAGAGATTCCATCAGGGCCGGTAAATCGGCATGCTTTTCCATCGTCATCTTCTAATATTTTTTGTAATGGGTAGCTCATATCATTTTGCTCAAACACCACCGTCGCATCGCAGGTAGGGATGTCGGTGTTACCATCGGCAGCGTATAAATAAGCTATGACGGAATCTCCCAAGCTGTCGCCACAATATTCTTCCCGCACCATTGATAAGTGGAGATACGCAGTGAGGGCGCCGCAACGGCTGGGTGCAACATGTACCGACGTCAATACGCTGGCGTATCCCGGCCGAGTTACCTCAAGGGTGTAACTGCCTGGACGTCCATGGGCCCCTTCGTAAAAACATGCCGTGTTTGACGGATCGGTTGCCTGCGGAATCAAGGTTTCAGAATAATCGTCATCTGTAAGCGTGACATTGGCCGAGCAGGTGTTTTCTGTTTCGGAATTATAATAGAACACGTGAATACCGGGCTCAGGCTGATCTGGACACGTCACCAGTTGCTTAGCCTTGGGACCTTCCGCCTGCTCAGGCGCATTCCAATTGGCCGACCAGAAAGCGTTGTTATGAGCCAAAAATACGGCATCATCGTGTAATACGCTACGGCTGAAAGTGCGTCCCTCCTGGAAATATTCGTCGGCTCTTTCTGTTTTCAAGACACCCGCATTTTCCAGCTGAGCAGAATCACCTGCCAAACCGGTAGCGGATAACAATTGCAATCCATTGTATTGCCAGGGGCCATGATAAAAACCTTCAGCGGGCTCGTAATAGTTGATGGGCAAAGCAATCCGCCATTCATTCTCACTCACTTCAAGCAGGCTGAGCGCCTTCAGATTATTTAGTGCTTCGCTATTCGTGTCTCTGCCACCGAGCAATAGAGTGCTAACGGTTTTTGGCGTGCCATCTGCCACATCAATAAGCTCAGCCTTTAAACCTGTGATTCTTCCGGACTCATCAGTATTTCGGCCAAAAGTAAACAAATAGCGGCTGTTAAGCGGGTGCATATAGGTGGCAAAACCAGGAATTTCCAGCTCACCTAATATTTTTGGCGCTAGTCTGTCGCTGAGATCAATCGCATACAAAGGGTCGGTGTTGCGGAAAGTCACGATATAAGCCCGCTCGGCTTCAAAACGCACGGAATAAATATCTTCCCCAGGTTTGCCAATCGGCGCTGGCTGCGCGCTGTTGGGCAGCTGTGCCACCACGTCGAGTTCACTACCTGATTGACTCAGGATAAATAGTTGGTGAACCGGACCAGCGGCCCACATAGTGGTGACCATCCGCAAATCTCCTTCGTGCTCATGCAAACGGAACGCCGGGTCGCCACCGCCAATGATATTACCTTCCACACTACCCGAAGCCTCATATGCAGGGCCGTCCTCACTCAGAGAAAATTTGTGAATAACGGTTTTGGTATTACCAAAATAAACAGTCCCCGTGAGGTAAAGCGATTCAAGTGACATGCTGAGCGTGTCGGCCGAACCGTTCATGCACTGACTGCCAATCAGTTTCTGGTTCTTCAAATCGATGGCCGTGATATTGAGAATTTCGGAATTCCCCATCTCCTGGCTCACGCTTGCTTGGATATAGCAGTTAGTGGTCAAAGGCTTTTTGCCGTTGCCCAGATCATAATGCGGCAGCAAATCGGTCACCGGTGTGTTCGCCAGAATCTGCTCATTGGCAGCAGCGCCGCTATCTAAATAATGCGGCTGCAGACCCGGAACCCAGGGATCGAAGCGTGTGACCAAGTACAACACGTCGCCGATGCGACGACTGTCAATAAATTCGCCGTCCATAGTGATCGCCCAGTCCTGCTCTGGCTCCGCAGGGTTCACTACATCAATCAGTTGTATCCTGATCTGGCCCTTTTTCACCTGATAGTAATAATCTGGATAAGGAAAGCTGCCCGATGATGATGTGGATGAAGAAAATGCAGAAGACGATGAGGACGCTGCAGTTGAGGCCGCAGATGAGGCAGAAACAGCGGCGA
Organism: Sphingobacterium griseoflavum; assembly: GCA_052039425.1. Taxonomy (GTDB): domain Bacteria; phylum Pseudomonadota; class Gammaproteobacteria; order Pseudomonadales; family Cellvibrionaceae; genus UBA5868. Next base: position 21,482 of record JBQGED010000108.1, read on the forward strand.
AGGTGACGAATTCGCCTGAACTGGAGGTACTGGATGAACTGGAACTGGTAGAACCTGTGGAGCCAGTGGAACTGGTGGAGCCGGTGGAACCCCAAAAGCCGCCAGATGACGAAATCACCCTATAACCAGGTTGTTTGCGTATCACCGCCAAATGCGTGGTGTCGCCATCATCTTGCACCAAATACATTTCATTGATGGTGCCCCACTCGGGCTCCAAGGTGACATGCCCCACCACCTCCAAGCTGGCAGTGGCCGGATCGGTTGCGGCAATTTGAATTCCCGGTTCATCCGCGATGAAATAATCGCGATATTCCGGACGTGTGGCGACATACCAGTGCCGCCCGTCGTATTTCGCGTAATCCGCTTCATCGACACCAACAACGTGAACATTGGTATCGGTGTATCCCGGACCTGTCGGCTCCCCTATGCCGCCGCTGGAGCTGTTGGAGCCATTGGAACCGCCGGAGCTGTTGGTGCCATTGGAACCGCCGGAGCTGCTGGAACTGCTAGAACTACTGGAATTGCTGGAGCTGCTAAACCAAATGCCCGAGCTGCTGATCCCGCCACCCGCCCCCGGCGGAGGATAGCTGGAAACCAACTGCAGACGGATACCATTTTTAATATGGCTATCAAGACGCGATTCTGTCGCGAGAACTAAAGCAGCTTCCGTTTGTGGTGTGGTTTGTAGTTGGCTGTAGTCGACTTTAGGTGGTTCTGTGGTGTTGTCGTCTTCGTCGTCGATCGGATCCTTGTTTCCGCCGCACCCACCTAACATTAGCCCGCTGAGTAAGATCAAGTTGATAAGCTTCATTATTATTCCTCCGATGCCGCGACCGGCTTGTGGTCCTGTTACTTGCAACTTACGCGTAGGAGAAAAAGCGTTAATCGGTCTGAAAGCTGCCTTTCCAGGCGCTATCAATAACTCGTTATTTAAATTAATGTAGCCGATCTTAACGCCTATCTCGCGGCGAGATTATGCCGCTCTAGCGAAGGAAAACCTCTACGCAAAATTACGTAATTATTGATTTTTATAATGTATTCCGCTTTTTCAGCCCGCCTCGCAGCGCCAGAAAGTTCGGTTTGATGACGGGTGTAAACGAGTGAAAAGTGGGTGCGTGTGATGGTGAAAGGTGGGAAGGAAACGGCGCCCTTGGCGGCGCCGCTTTTTACAACTCAATATTCAAGCTTCTCAATTCCCAACAAGGGTGTGGTTTTCGGTAGTTTTCGGTTTGGCGCCGCCTGTTCATAGGCGTAAGCCAGGCGGATCACGGTGGCTTCATCGTAAAGTTTGCCGAGAATTTCCAGGGCGACGCCGACACCGTCTTTATTGAAACCGGCGGGCACCACAATGGTAGGCAGACCGGAGACGGTGCTGAGGCGGTTGCCGCCGCCAGGGACGCGGTTGTCGAAAGGATCATTGACCACGGTTTCGCCTTTGTTGGGTGCGGCTTCTTCAATGGTTTTTGCCGGCTTGGTTTCAAACGGATAGATCACCGCATCCAACTGCCACTGCTTCATCAAATCCATCATGCGCTGCTGGATCACCTGTTTACCTTTGTAGCGGCCGATGTAGTCGGCGTTAAAGGTCATTTCGTCCACCGCATCGGATTCTTTATAGCGTTCTTTCAGGCGACCGAGATAACCCCCGGAAGCAATTAATTCGCTCAGATTTTTTACGGGAGTGGCAGCGCCGCGCGCGGCGAAATAGGCGTTGATGGCTTGCTTATATTCGCCGGTGCCAGCGTTGGTATCGCGCAGGGTTGCCCATAAATCCACACCCGGATCGAGTGGATCAATCACAGTCGCGCCCTGCTCTTTTAATTTCGCGATGGCGGCATTGATGATGTCCACCGCAGGCTGATCCGCTTTTTCTTTGCCGAACAAATCCCGCAATACGCCGATGCGCGCACCCTTCAAGCCATCTTTTTGCAACGCGGAGAGGTAATTGTCTTTCGGTGCATGACCGAGGCTGTTGAGAGTAAATAAATCCGCCGCATCGGTGCCGGCCATAATGCTCATGGTAATGGCCGCATCGGTGACACTGCGAGCCATGGGGCCAGCGCGGTCGTACGTAATGGAAATGGGAATAATGCCCTGGCGACTGACCAAGCCTTGCGAGGGCGAAAAACCGACGAGATTATTTTTTGCCGAAGGTTGACGAATAGAAGAGCCGGTTTCCGTGCCCAAACCCACCTGGCCAAACAAAGCCGCAATGCCCGCACCGGAACCGGCGCTGGAACCACCGGGAATTTTTTTCAGATTGTAGGGATTCAACGTCTGGCCACCGAGGGAGCTGGTGCCGGTGCCGCCGCGGGCAAATTCGTCCAGATTGGTTTTCGCCAGAATAATCGCGCCGGCTGCGCGCAGTTTTTTAATCGTAAAAGCATCGTACATAGGCGTGGAACCCGCCAGCGCTTTAGAGGCTCCGGTGGTGGGCATATCGTAGGTATCAAAATTATCTTTTACGAGAATCGGCACACCATGCAAAAGCGAACGCGGCCCTTTGCTTTTGCGCTCCTCGTCCAGTTCGCGCGCGACTTCGAGAGCATTTTCATTAATCGCAATGATCGCATTGAGCTTCGGACCTTTTTGATCGTAAGCAGCAATGCGCTCCAAATAAACCGACACCACTTTTTCCGCGGTGAGCCCTTGGTCGTAGGCTTTTTGCAAATCCAAAATGGTGGCGGTTTCCAGATCCAATGTCTCAGCGTGCAATGCTTGGATATGCATCAACGCCGCAAAAATTGGCACCAATAGGGTCGCGTGTAATTTCATTGGGAATAGTCTCGGTTTCTGTTAATAAAATCAGCCCACCAGCGGTGGTGGCACCCAGCCGCCTGTGTGTTGTTCCACCAGATCCATAGCCGCGATCACCACGTCATCGCGCCAGGGTTGGGCGACGAGTTGGATACCGAGCGGCAAGCCGGGGGCGTCTTTGGAGGTGCCGGCGCGGACGACGCCCGCAGGCCAGCCGGTGGTGTTGTATTGGCTTGTGTAGCTGGCTTTAGAGCGCTGTTCGGGCGGCAGCAGCGGATGGTCGAGGGGAATGGGTGCACGTTGACTGGCCGGACAGATGAGCAAATCGTATTGCTCGAACCAGGCGAGCTGTTCGCTTTTGATCGCATCCATTTCTTCGCACAGGCGGGTGAAATCGGCGCTGGTGACTATATCGCCGTCGGTGCGCAAACCGGGAGACGCCTGGCTAGTGCCGTGCAACTTCAGCAATCGTTGAATGTGTTCACGGCCATCGGCGCCGTTGAATTTGCCGCGGATTTCCGCGAGCTGTTCCATTTTCGGCGGCATATCCTCTTTGACTTTGCTGCCGGCTTTTTTGAAGTAGCCGACGCATTGTTTCACCAACTTCTGCACTTCCTTGGTCGGCGCCATCAGGC
>JBQGED010000109.1:0-3652 GCA_052039425.1 Sphingobacterium griseoflavum
CATTTTATCGATGTCGAGTCTCTCGTCACTGGCGACATCCGCGATCTGCGTTATTGGAGTAACGGGCGCCACCATTAAGTGCCACCTGTCTCCGACCTCTATCACCCTTCTCCGCGAGCATTTCCGCTTGGTCGGCTACACTTGTACACAACTGCGTCACAGCCGATCGGCGCCCGCGTAACCCATTGTCATAAGAGGTTGAAATGCCCCTAAAAGACCCAGGAAAGCTTCATGTCCTGGTGGTGGATGATTTCTCCAGTTTCCGTACCGCCATGACGAGTATGTTGAACAAACTCGGCGTCAAGAACATAGAAGAGGCGGGCAAGGCATTTGAAATGCTCAAGTGGTGCAAAGAGCGCAAATTCGATTTGATTCTTTGCGATTACAACCTCGGAACCGGGAAAAACGGCCAGCAGCTGCTGGAGGAATTGCGTTTTCGCAAAATGATTAACTTCCACACTATATTCGTCATGGTCACTGCCGAGGCCAGCAAGGAGATGGTGCTTTCCGCTTACGATTGCGAGCCGGATGATTATTTGATGAAGCCGCTGAACCTGCAGGTGTTGGAACAGCGATTGACGCGCCTGGTGCAGATCCGCGATGCCCTGATGAATGTTTATCAGATGCTCGATGAGGATGAGCTGGAGAAAGCGACGGACGAACTCAACCGCTTGGTGGAGCAGCGCGGCCGGCATACGTCCATTGCGCAGAAGTTGCTTGGGGAAACACTGCTGCGCCTAAAGCGCTACCAAGAAGCGGAAAGCCTGTATCAGGAAGTGCTAGAAGGGCGGCGGCTCGATTGGGCGGCGCTCGGCCTGGCCAAGGTGCATTACGCTCTCGGTGATAAGGCCGGCGCTAAGCAAGAACTGCAGGATTTGATCGGCGATAGCCGTTTGTATTTACCAGCCCACGATGAAATTGCCAATATTCTCGAGCAGGAACACGATCTCGAGGCGCTGCAGAGCACGATCGAAAAAGCGGTGGAACTGTGCCCGCGCTCAATTCTACGCCAGCGCAAACTGTCTGAAGTCGCTGAGAGCAATGGCGACGTCTTGCGGGCTATGCGCGCCGCAGGGGATGCCATGAAGCTTGGTGAATTCTCTTGTCACCAAGATGCCTCCGATGCCTTGCGTTTTCTCAACACCGCGGCCAGTTCTCTCGAACACAACATCGAACTGGAAAAAATGGATGTGCTGGACGACAGCAAGCGCTGCCTGGACAAACTGCTCAGCTCACAGCGCCTGGGTTCTGAACAGGAACTGCAGGCACGCTTGTTGATGGCGCGGGTTCAGGCGCTGGCAGGGCGCAAGGAAGACGCCCAAAAAACCATTCGCGACCAAGCGGGATTGTTGCGCGAAAGCGCCGGCAAAAATATTGACGTTGATCTGGCGTATTTTGCCTATCTCAACAGCGCGGGGCAGACGGCGGAAGCCAATGCCCACCTGAAGACCATCGCAGAGCACTACAAAGACGATGCCGCCAGTTTGGATAAACTCGACAAGCTCCTCCCCGAACCCCGTAGTGAGGCCAACCGCCGGCGGGTGGCTCAGCTCAACAAAACCGGTATCGAGTTGTACAAGGAAGGACAGTACGACGAGGCTCTGCATTTTTTCAATCGCGCGACCCTGTTATATCCGCGCCACGTGGGTATGCAATTGAACCGTCTGCAAACACTGATCGCCAAAGTCAAAGAAGCTCCCGCGGACGAGACATTGCGCAACCAGATGCAAGAGCAGTTGCAAAAAGTCGAAACCTTAGTTGCGGTGGACCCGAATCCCGCACAACTTGAACGCTTTCGCCAATTGCGTGATAAGACGCGTCAGGTGGCCTGACGCGCCTGCGCAATATCTAGATCAGCTCTTTTTGAAATCCGCCCATATGGGGCAGTGGTCGGAAGGTTTATCCATGGAGCGGATGGTGTAATCGATGCCGGCGTCCACACAGCGGCTCATCAGATTGTGGCTCGCAAGGATCAGATCGATGCGCAGTCCGCGCTTCGGGTCTGATTCAAAACCCCTGCTGCGGTAATCAAACCAGCTGAAGCGATCCGCCTCCTCCGGGTGTAGGTAGCGGAAGGTGTCCACCAACCCCCAATCGAGCACTTTTTGCAGCCATTCCCGCTCCTCCGGTAGAAAGCTGCACTTGCCTGTGCGCAACCAGCGTTTGCGGTTTTCCTCACCGATGCCGATATCGCGGTCGGTGTGCGATACATTCACATCGCCCATGACGATCAATTGATCCTGATGGGAATAGTGATGATTCAGGTGGGCCAGCAGCTCGGCGTAATAGCGCCGCTTATTAGGGAATTTCACCGGATGGTCCTGACTTTCTCCCTGGGGAAAATAGCCATTTAGAATATGCAGCTGACTGCCGTCATCCATTTGGAAGGTGCCGCTGATAAATCGTTTCTGGTCGTCTGGGGTATCGCCGATAAAGCCCTTAGTGACATTTAGAAATGGATATCGCGACAGCAGGGCAACGCCGTAGTGGGTTTTTTGCCCAAAAAATTCGACGTGATATCCCATGCTCTTAATTTCTTCCAGCGGGAAGTCAGCATCGGTGACTTTGGTCTCTTGCAGTCCGATAAAGTCCGGCTGGTGGTGAGCGACTATAGCGGCGATCTGGTGAAGGCGCAGGCGCACGCTATTGACGTTGAAGGAAACACATTTCATGGCAGGGCTCGCAGCGTAGATCTGAAAAGGTCTGGCTTATAGCACAAGCGGCAGCTGAGAAAAACAAAAGGCCCCGCAGGGCCTTTGATTTGGAAGTGAATTTCCTTAGAAATTGGCGACTTGCTGTTGTGGTGTCTGCATCAAGTCAACCATATCGATAAGGATATAGCCCGCCTCGTTTAGCAGGGCATCGGTTTCTGTATCGATGGAGGGACGCGTCTCAGAGGCAACTTTCTCGGCGTTGGCTTCCTCTTCTTTTTCGTAGGCGCGATACGCCTCCAGATTTTCAAACGCCTTCAGACCTTTTGCCGTACGGCGCTTGTTTTCCAGCGTCATCTGTTCACGCTCGAGATCTTCTTTTTCCTTGATACGGGTCTGTTCATTCAGCGAAACCTGAGTGCGGGATTTATTGCGCAACATCAGCGCCACTTGCTCCTGCAGCAGGATAATGTCTGGATCTTTATCCGAGCGCTCGCGGTGACGCTTGTCGAGGGTCGGCAGCAATTGGGTGAAATCAAAATATTTGCCGTGTTTGGCCGGCGCGATCTGATCCCAGGGCAGAGCGGTTGGATAGGCCGATTCACCCACCTGATCCGTGTCGATCAGCATAGGCAGGTTGATATCGGGAATGATGCCGCGATGCTGGGTGCTGTCGCCGGAGACGCGATAGAACTTCGATTCGGTCAATTTCAGCTGACCTTCGGGCAAATCGCTCAGCAGCTGTACGGTGCCTTTACCAAAGGATTGAGAGCCGACGATGATGCCGCGGTGGTAATCCTGAATGGCGCCGGCAAAAATCTCGGAAGCCGAGGCGCTCAGGCGGTTGATCATGACGATCAGCGGGCCGCGGTACAGCGCCCGCGAACGCGAGCGATTGTGTTGTGAGATGCGGCCGTCCGCTTCGCGGATTTGCACCACCGGCCCCTGATCGATAAAGAGATCGGTCAACATGGTGGCCTCTTGCAAAGATCCCCCCCCGT
>JBQGED010000110.1:0-4053 GCA_052039425.1 Sphingobacterium griseoflavum
GAGGCCAATGTAGCGGCTATAGTGGTGCGAGGACTGGAAGGCAATGCGGTGGAGCTGCCGGAACAACCGATCACCAACCCGGGCACACCGGGACCGACGGTTCCTATGGGCTGTACCGGTAATTCGGTGGTAACTGCAGACGACATGATTTTGTTTGACGGCGGTCCGCAGCCGCTCACGCAAGGCTTACCCTTGGCAATGAACCAGAATTGGTTGCTGGATGAAGCTTGGGGAGAATACAAATTATCTTTGGTCAGCATTGGCGGTGGCACTGGCATTCGCTATGGCGGCACGCCGCAATATCACGGCTTTAAATTCACTCCGCCACTGCGCCGTCCTTTTCAGATCAAAGGTGCTGATATTTACGTACAGCTCGATCGACTCAATCCCAACAATCCGCTGCCGACCTTTGGTTTGCGGGTCATTAAACCGGGTGAATTTGAAGGTGATGGCGGCGCTTCGACCACGACTTGGATGAACGGCGCAAATGGTTCCAGGTTCGTCAACATTAATACTGATTGCACGCTGATTTCGCTCTCCATGCCGCAGAGCTGGAACGCGAATACAAATGTTGCTGATCGATTTATCTGGGAAATGCAATCGAACTGGAATACTGGTGACAATCTAGTGGTGCGACGTGTCGTGCTGAAAGGATTTAAATACGCTCAATAAGCTTGTTTGGCGATTTCGAGAGAAATCGCTAATTTCCATCTGCAAAAACACAAACAGGGCCAAAAGGCCCTGTTTTTTTATTTTCGCTTGAAAACGAAAATTAACGGATGTGACGGTTGATGATGTTTTCGTACAGCTCCTGACGACCAGAAATCTGTGCAGGCTCACCACCTTTGTTACCGATTTCGGCCAGTTGCTCGAGAGTCAGCTTGCCAGTTTCGAAGTCTGCGCCTTTGCCGCTATCGAAAGTCGCGTAACGCTCTTTGCGCATTTTCTCGATCGCAGAGTTGCGCAGGATGTCGTCAGCGATCAACAGTGAGCGAGCGAAGGTGTCCATGCCGCCGATGTGGCCGTAGAACAGGTCAATAGGATCAGTGGAGTTGCGACGAGCTTTCGCGTCGAAGTTAACACCACCACCTTGCAAGCCACCGCTACGCAACAGCACCAGCATCATTTCAACGGTTTCGTTGATGTTGTAGGGGAACTGGTCGGTATCCCAAGCGTTTTGGTAGTCGCCACGGTTCGCGTCGATGCTGCCGAGCATGCCGGCGTTAGCCGCAGCTTGCATATCGTGACACATAGTGTGACCAGCCAAAGTGGCGTGGTTGGTTTCCAAGTTCAATTTGAAGTCTTTATCCAAGCCATAATGACGCAGGAAGCCGATTACAGTTTCGGCGTCGAAGTCGTACTGGTGCTTGGAAGGCTCCATCGGCTTAGGCTCAATGAAGAAAGTACCTTTAAAGCCTTTGCCACGAGCGTAGTCGCGAGCCAAAGTCAGGAAGCGGGCCAAATGCTCCTGCTCACGCTTCATGTCAGTATTCAGCAGGCTCATGTAACCTTCACGGCCGCCCCAGAATACGTAGTTTTCACCGTTCAGAGCGATGGTTGCATCCAGCGCGTCTTTCAGCTGAGCACCAGCGTAGGCAACAACGTTGAAATCCGGGTTGGTGGAAGCGCCGTTCATGTAACGCGGGTTGGAGAACAGGTTGGCGGTACCCCACAGAAGTTTTACGCCGGACGCTTTCATTTTTTCTTTAGCGCGTTCAACGATGGTAAAGAGGCGCTCCTGGGTTTCATGGCGGCTCGCGCCTTCTTCAACCAGGTCGATATCGTGGAAGCAGTAGTAAGGCGTGCCGATTTTGGTGAAAAATTCAAAGGCGGCGTCCATCTTTTTATACGCACGCGTCATCGCGTCCGCACCTTCATTCCACTCGCGACGCTGGGTGCCTGGACCGAAAGGGTCAGCACCGGTACCGCAGAACGTGTGCCAGTAACAAGTGGCGAATTTGAAATGCTCTTCCATGCTCTTGCCAGCGACTACACGCTTGGCGTCGTAATATTTAAAGGCGAGCGGATTGTCAGATTCCGGACCTTCATAGGCAATTTTGCCTACGCCTTTAAAATATTCTTGATCTCCAATTACTATGCTCATTGTGTGTTACCTTTTGTTAATGACACAAATGTCGTTCGATTTCGTGAAATCCTAGTGGGACCCTTATACAGCAGTCACCAACCGGACTCCCATGCGGGCCGTAAAACTGTCATCCGCTGGCAGCGCAATCAATCCGTCCCCTGTGTTAAAGGCATCTATGCCGCAGCTGACGGGTTCTATGGCGACGGATTGGCGATCCGGTGCCGTGCATACTTGAATAAAATTAAAGGCGCGCTTGCCTGTTTGCTGCCACATCTCAACGCCAAGCTGACGTTTCTCAGACCATAAAAGAACAGAGACGGTTTCGCCCTGTGAACTTTGTTGTACCTCGTAGCAATCATCCAGAGCGATGCCATTCAATGAATGCAATTGCTCAAACGTACGATCTTCCGGCCGCTCACCGGTGGGGAGCAAGCGCGAATCCACTGCCAAGCGGCGAACTTTTGGCAATTTTAGTTGAAGCTCGTCCAACGGTAGCGACAAGCTGAACCAAGGGTGCCAGCCAATTCCGACCGGGATCGCTGCGTGATGGCGATTATGGACGAAAAATTCTGCGTCTAAAGAAGAATCTGACTTAAGGCGATAGCTAATGACCACATCGACAGGGAAGGGGTAGCCTTTCTCCTCACCTTTGTAGACATAGGTGAGCTTTGCCTCGCTGACATTGGCACTATTGGTTACTTCTATCTCTGGCTTGAGATGATGCAGCAGACCGTGAAGCGCGTTATTGCGCGACGGCTCATTGAGCGGGAGCTGGTAGTCTTTCCCCTCAAAGGCGTAGCGCCCGTCGCGGAGGCGGTTGACCAGCGGGAAAATGGGAATGCCGCGAAAATACTTGTCGGTTTCCATGGCGTTGCGATCAGGCAAGCCGGCGATAACATCTACCGGCCCTTGATCACTTGCGAATTGCAGGCGGTTTGTTAAACCGCCAAATTCTGGTACCAATTCTAAAAGACAGCCGTTTTCAGTGCGTATCGTCTGAGCTGAGTAATCCTGCTTATTCATAGCTTTTATATGGTGTCGGGCACCATCTCGCTCCATTTTTGATACGCGTCTTGATACTCGCTCTGCAGCTCAGGCTTGGGCTCAATGCGATCTTTTACCGTCAAACCGCCAAAGGCTTCGTTCGCAGACTTGTAGTAGCCGCTGCCCAGGGCTGCACCGCGTGCCGCGCCTTCAGCGCCGTCAGTTTCGTAGAGTTCGATAGAGCTGCCAGTGGTATTGGCAAATGCTTGCGTAAAAATATCGCTCAGGAACATATTTCCACGTGACGCACGCACCAGATCACAGCGACCGCCCAGCTCTTTAATCACGTCAAAGCCGCGATTAAGTGCAAATACGATGCCTTCCTGAGCGGCACGAACGAGATGGCCAACAGAGTGGCGGTTCAAATCGATATTGCGGATATGGGCGCCCGGGGTTTTGTTCTGGAACATGCGCTCAGCGCCGTTACCGAAGGGCACGAACTGCAGGCCATCGCTGCCGATTGCCACTTTGGCGGCCAACTGGTTGAGCAGGACGTAGTCCAGAGGGCCGCCGTTGGCGGACAGGATCTGACGCAGCCAGCTGTAAGCTCTGCCGGTGCCATTGACGCACAGCAGCACGCCGTTGCGGGGCTCCTGTTTGGTGTGAGTTACGTGCAGGAAGGTGTTCACGCGGCCGGCTTCATCGGTGATCGGCTGATCGGTCACCGCGTAAATCACGCCTGACGTTCCCGCATTGGCGGCGATCTCGCCAGGGCGCAATACGTTAAGACTGAAGGCGTTGTTTGGCTGGTCGCCTGCGCGATAGGTGATGGGGATACCGGCGGAAATGCCGAGTTCCTCAGCGGCGCGCGCATTAACGGTCAGGGTGCCGCCGATATTGGGTTCGATGGTCGGAATGAAATCCGCAGAGAACTGCCAGTGGTCCATCAGACGGGAGGCGGGTGCGGATTCCTTGAAATCCCA
>JBQGED010000111.1:0-4345 GCA_052039425.1 Sphingobacterium griseoflavum
TTTCGCCAACTTTTTGCAAGGTGTTATGCACTTGGCAGCGATATCGCTCGCGCAGTGTTTGCAGGTCTCGTCCGAGATCGAGAATTTTGCCGCGTTCATCCAGTACCTTAATATTCATCGGGTAGAACGGATCCAGCTCGACATCCTGCCAGAGATCCTTCGGCATGGGTTTGCCCAGCAAACGCTCCAACTCGTGTTGCAATGCCTGCAGCAAGGGTTGGTTGCCCGGTTTCAGCCGTGGCATGATCTGGTCGACGTAATGCGGCACCGGCACAAATTGTTTGCGCCATTGTTTCGGTAGACTTTTGATCAGGGTGATGCATTTATCGCGCAAAAATCCTGGTACCAACCATTCCAAGCGCGCCTCCGGCAGCGTGTGCAGTACGCTGGCAGGCACGCCGATGCTGACGCCGTCGTCGGCGTGGCCCGGCTCAAAATGGTAGGTGAGCGGCAGCGTCATTCCTTCAATGGTCATACTGGAGGGAAACTGCGCTTCGGTGATATCCGCTGCGCCGTGCTGCATTAATAAATCCCGGGGAAGGTGCAGTAGATCCGGTTGTTTTTTCTCCGCTTCTTTACGCCAGTGTTCAAAACCGGCGAAATTCACGACATGAGGCGGAATACGCTCATCGTAAAAGCGGTAAATCACTTCGTCGTCCACCAGAATATCTTTGCGGCGCGACTTGGCTTCGAGATCCTGCACCTCGGCAACCTGGCGCAAATTGAGGAGAAAAAAATCCTCGCTGATCGATGCTTTGGCGTTGCGCTGCTGCCGCGACGGATGCTGACCAAAGGCGCCTTCCACCAGCGCCACACGAATAAAGACCTCCCGAGCCTCGACGCTGTCGATATGGCTGTAGTTGACTGTTTTTTTATCGGCCAGCGTCAAACCGAACAGCGTAATCCGGTCATAGGCCACCACTTGTCCACTTTTGCTGTTGTAGTGCGGCTCGTAATAGTGATGTTTCAACAAATGTTTACCGAGTTCTTGAATCCACTCGGGCTCGATTTTGGCAACGCCGTGGGCGAACAGCTTGGAGGTTTCCAATAATTCCGCCGCCATCAGCCAGCGCGGCTTTTTCTTGAACTGCGAGGAGCCGGGAAAAATCGAGAATTTGCGATTGCGCGCGCCGAGATATTGCAAGTCACCAGGCTCGTCGTTTTTCAGCCCTATATTGCCGAGCAGCCCCGCGAGCAGCGCTTTATGCAATGCGGGATAAGAAGCCGGCTCCTGATTTTCCTTAAAGTTGAGTGGCTTGCACGCCAAGCGAATCTGGTGGTGCAGCTCACGCCATTCCCGCAGGCGCAGATGCGAGAGAAATTCCCGTGCGCTCTGTTTGCGCCACTGGTTTTGCGACAAATCCTGACGCTGCTGTTCGGCGTAATTCCACAAATTCAAATAGGCGAGAAAATCCGAATTGTCGTCCCAGAAGCGCCGGTGTTTTTCGTCCGCCGCCTGTTGTTTTTCCGCCGGGCGCTCCCGCGGATCCTGAATCGTCAGCGCGGCGACTATGATCAACACTTCACGCAGTGCACCCTGGCGCTGCCCCTCCAGCACCATGCGCGCCAAGCGCGGGTCGAGCGGCAGGCTTGCGAGCTGTCGTCCTACGGACGTGAGGTGACCTTTGTTGTCGACTGCCTGCAATTCTTCCAACAGACGGTAACCGTCGCTGATGTATTTGGAATCCGGCGGTTCGACAAAAGGAAATTTGCGGATATCGCCGATGCCCAGATGCAACATCTGTAATACCACCGATGCCAGATTAGTGCGCAGAATTTCCGCGTCGGTAAATTCCGGACGCTGAATAAAATCCTCTTCCGCATACAAGCGAATGCACACTCCGTTACTGACGCGACCACAGCGACCGGCGCGCTGATTAGCGCTGGCCTGGGAAATCGGCTCGATAGGCAGACGTTGCACTTTCGTGCGCACGCTGTAGCGGCTGATGCGTGCATATCCCGGATCTATGACATAACCGATGCCAGGTACGGTAATCGAGGTCTCCGCCACGTTGGTCGCCAATACCACACGCCGGCCTTTATGGTTTTGAAATACCCGATTTTGCTCGGCGAGACTCAGGCGCGCGTACAGTGGCAACACCTCCAGATGGGGAAATTCCGCTTTGCGCAGCGCCAGTGCGGTTTCGCGAATTTCCCGCTCACCGGCGAGAAATACCAGAATATCGCCGGCACCGGAATTCGGCAGCGTGAGAATTTCTTGAATCGCTTCGATAATCGCCTGACTCTGATCCTCCAACTCACCGGTCCAGGGGCGATACAAAATGTCCACCGGATAGGTACGACCCGATACTTCCAAAATCGGCGCGTCGCTGAAATGGCGGGAAAACCGCTGTACATCGATGGTGGCGGACGTGACAATTAATTTTAAATCAGGACGCTTGGGCAATATCTGTTTGAGATAGCCCAGTAGAAAATCGATATTCAGACTGCGCTCGTGGGCTTCATCGATAATCAAAGTGTCATAACGCAACAACAGCGGATCGTTTTGAATCTCCGCCAGTAGAATTCCGTCTGTCATCAATTTGACATGGGAACCGGGCTGGGTCTGGTCGGTAAAACGCACCTGAAAACCCACAGACGTTCCCAATGGAACCTTTAGCTCTTCGGCAATGCGGCTCGCCACTGTACTGGCGGCGATCCGACGCGGCTGTGTATGGCCGATCCGCCCGTAAATACCGCGACCGATTTCAAGACAGATTTTCGGCAGCTGCGTGGTTTTACCTGAGCCGGTTTCGCCGGCGAGTATAACCACCGGATGGGCAAGAATGGCGCGGGCGATTTCTTCACGCCGGGCGCTGACAGGCAGATTTTCCGGAAATTCCAGCGCCGGGCGGTTTTGCTGCTTCGTCAGCACCAGCGCGCGGGATTCCTCCAGCAGAGCCAGAAATTTCTGCTGAACTTGGGCAAGGTTCTCCGGCTTATTGTTGGGGTCTTGCGCCGCCCGCCAGAGTTTGCGCAACCGCGGACGGTGCTGCAATAAAGTGTCAGCCAAGCTCTGCTCCAGCCCGGCGGGGTTGGCGGGAAAGGTTTGATTTTCCAACATGCTCAATAGCTTAGCTCTGATAAAAAGGTGTGCATTATGCCTGCTTGCGCGCCTGCTTCACAAACAGCGGCAAGGGCATATTGCCTGGAGACGCTTGGCAAATCGTTCTATAATCGCCGCCTTATTTGCCCCCTATCGGCCTGCTAGGGGGTTCTCTTAACTCCCCCAGCAAGGATTGTTTATGGACATTCGCTACCTCATTCCCGCCAGCCTTTTGTTGCTCAGCCCCTTGGCTCAGGCAGCGCCACCGGTGGCCAATCAGGACTCCCGCACAATTCCCACGGGCGTGTCCGTCACGATTAACGTGCTTGCCAATGATTCGGATCCGGATGGCGATGGCCTGCAGGTCATTTCCGTAACGCAGCCGGAAACGGAAAACGCCACTGTGGTGCTGAACAGCGACGGCGGCATTCAAGTGGTGCCAAGTCCCGGCGTCGGCAGCGTAGAAGCGGAATTTATCCGATTCACGTATACCGTTGCGGATGATTCCGAACAGGGAGAGCAAGCGGTTGGCGACGTGGTGATTTATGTTGTTCCGAACACCATCAGCAACAACGCCAGCGGGCCGAACAATTACAGCGTCGCCCAGGCATTGGACATGATCTGCGGTGAATTAACCGGCCCTGATTACAACGGCGAGGGCGCAAGTCCAGGCACTCAGAGACTGGCTGAACGCTGCGCCGGCCTGCTGAGCATGAGTGATGAAGCCCGCGCCGAAGCGATCCAAGAAATTGCTCCCGAAGAAACCCTCGCGCTAAAACGCCTGGGCGCCAATGCCTCCAAATTGCAGGCGGATGTGGTGGGCGCGCGCCTGAGTCAGCTCGGCCAGGGTATCAACGCCGCATCGCGCGGTCGCCGTACCTGGGGCACTACACCAAATGGCGGCGCAGCGGGTGATGGCGATGGCTTGCTCGCCAAATTTGGCATTTTTGCCAGCGTTCAACTGGAAGATGCCGAAAAAGACCGCACTATTTATGAGTCCGGCTTTGACTACAGCTCCAACGCCCTGACATTGGGTGCGGATTACGCGCTGAGCAATGACTGGTTTATTGGCGCCGCCGGTGGCTTTACCAGCAATGATCTTGATTACAAAAATGACGGCGGTAATGTCGCCGCCGATATTTTCACCTTTATCGGTTACACGACTTACAACCGCGGCAATTTCTCCCTGGATATACAGCTCGGTTATTCCAGCAGTGAAATCGATATATCACGCACAATCGGCTACGGCGAAAGCGAACCCGGCGTAGAAGATTTTTCGGCGACCACCGAAGGCGAAAC
>JBQGED010000112.1:0-16238 GCA_052039425.1 Sphingobacterium griseoflavum
ATTCGTCCGGGTGCAGTGGCTGAAGTGGATATTGATATACGCTGCAGCAAAGGCACCTACATCCGCAGTATCTCTAGTGACCTTGGTGCAAAGCTCGGAGTGGGCGGGAACGTGGCGAAATTGCATAGAGCCGCTGCCGGAGCGTTTGACGAAGCCCAGTCGGTCACACTGGATGAGTTAATAGCGGAGCGGGGCGACAGCGATCCGAGTTTGCTCGATCATCATCTGTTGCCGCCGGACGCTGCCTTGGATTCCATACCCAAGTTGGCGCTCAGTAACATCAGCAGTCACTACTTCTGCCAAGGGCAAGCGGTAATGGATATGCGGGTCTACCGTTTGGGGGATCAAGGTGATACAGTGCGCGTCTGTCGTGAGGACGGGGTTTTTCTCGGACTCGGCGAAATTACCGATGACGGCTGCGTTGCACCGCGTCGCGTGGTGGTTCTCAACTCCTGAGATTTCGACCCGCCTGTCAATATGCACGGGCGGGCCGTTTATTTCCCGGTCACTGAGCCGGGTGCATATTCACTGAAAATATGAGGCAAATACCATGGCACTGAGTGCTCAAGAAAAAGCAGAAATTCTGAAAACCTACCAACAGTCCGGTTCCGATACCGGGTCACCAGAAGTACAGGTGGCGCTCCTGTCTGCAAATATCAACAAGTTGCAGCAGCATTTTGAGAAAAACAAACAAGACCACCATTCCCGTCGCGGTTTGATCCGCATGGTTAACCAGCGCCGTAAACTGCTGGACTACCTGAAGTCTAAAAACAGCGACCGCTACGCTGATCTCATCCAAAAACTCGGCCTGCGTCGATAATCCCCTGAGTGCCCGCAACGCGGGCACTTCTGTTTTATAAGAAGCAAGAAATAAAGGTAAGGATAATAAATGAATCCTGTCATTAAAAAATTTCAGTACGGTAAAGATACCGTCACTCTGGAAACCGGGCGTATTGCCCGTCAGGCAACGGGCGCAGTGGTGGTCACTGTCGGCCAGACCTGTGTTCTGTGTACTGTCGTGGGCGCAAAAGAAACTTCACCCGGTCAGGATTTTTTCCCGCTGTCTGTGCATTATCAGGAAAAAAGCTACGCTGCCGGCCGTATCCCCGGTGGTTTCTTTAAGCGCGAAGGTCGACCATCTGAAAAAGAAACGCTGACTTCACGCCTGATCGATCGACCCATTCGTCCTCTGTTCCCGGATGGTTATCTCGCTGAAGTACAGGTTATCTGTACCGTTCTTGCTGCTGAAAAAGATGTAGATCCAGATATCGCTTCCATGATCGGCACTTCTGCAGCACTCGCTATTTCCGGCATTCCTTTCAACGGTCCGATAGGCGCTGCGCGGGTTGGTTATACCGAGCAAGATGGTTACATCTTGAATCCTGGCTACAAACACTTGAAAACCTCCGAACTCGATATGGTGGTTGCGGGCACACGCGACGCTGTCTTGATGGTGGAGTCGGAAGCCAACGAGCTGCCAGAAGATATCATGCTCGGCGCCGTGTTGTTTGGTCACCAGGAGATGCAAGCGGTTATCCAGGCGATTGACGAACTGGTCCGTGATGCGGGCAAACCGCGTTGGGAGTGGCAGGCGCCGCAACCCAATACCGCGTTGACCACCGCCATTGAAAAAGATTTTGGCGATTCCATCGGTGTTGCTTACCGCATCACTGATAAAAGCAAGCGCTATGACCGCCTGAATGAATTACGCGCGCAGACTATCGAGCAATTCGCTGGTGAAGGCAAAGAGGCCTCTGCGGATGAAGTGAAAGAGATTTTCAAAGCCCTCGAAATGAAAATCGTGCGCGGCCGCATCGTAAACGGTGAGCCCCGCATTGATGGCCGCGATTCCAAGACTGTACGTCCGCTGCAAGTTGAAGTTGGCGTTCTGCCCAAAGTTCACGGTTCTGCGTTATTCACCCGCGGTGAAACTCAGGCTCTGGCCGTTGCAACTCTCGGTTCAACCCGCGATGCGCAAATCATTGACAGCCTGGAAGGTGAGCGTAAAGACAACTTCATGTTGCATTACAACTTTCCTCCATACTCTGTTGGCGAGTGCGGCAGACTCGGCTCCACTGGCCGTCGTGAAATCGGCCACGGTCGTTTGGCCCGTCGCGGCGTCGCTGCCGTTCTGCCCAATGAGGCGGATTTCCCTTACACCATGCGCGTCGTGAGTGAAATTACCGAATCCAACGGTTCCAGCTCTATGGCATCCGTTTGTGGCGCGAGCTTGGCGCTGATGGATGCCGGTGTGCCTTTGCGCGCTCCTGTGGCGGGTATCGCCATGGGTCTCGTCAAAGAAGGCAGCCAATTTGCCGTTTTGACCGATATCCTCGGTGACGAAGATCACCTGGGTGATATGGACTTCAAAGTTGCTGGTACCGCCAACGGTGTGACCGCGCTGCAGATGGACATCAAGATCGAAGGCATCACCGAAGAGATTATGGAAGTTGCGCTGGAGCAAGCTCTGCAAGCGCGTTTGCATATCCTCGCGGAAATGAACAAAGTCATCGCGCAACCGCGCGCGACCCTGTCTGACAATGCTCCGCAGATGCACACCATGAAAGTCGACCCGGATAAGATCCGCGACATCATTGGTAAAGGCGGCGCGACCATCCGCTCCATCACCGAGTCCACCGGAGCGTCCGTGGATATCGAAGACGACGGCACTGTTAAGGTGTATGCGGTTGATTCCGAAAGCCTCCAGGCGGCGATTTTGCGCATTGGCGAAATCACTGCGGAAGCGGAAATCGGTGCGACCTACGAAGGTACGGTGGTACGGATTGTCGACTTCGGTGCATTCGTTAACTTCCTGCCGGGCAAAGACGGTTTGGTTCATATCTCGCAGATTGCTCACGAGCGCGTAAACAACGTTAGTGACTATCTGAAAGAAGGTCAGAAAGTGACTGTGAAATGCCTCGACGTAGATAACCGTGGCCGTATCAAACTCTCTATCAAGGAAACTCTACCACCGCCGGCCCAGGCTGAAGCAGCTCCTGAGGCGGAAGAAACGCCTGAATCTCAGGCGTAATCTGTTGGTGTTGACCAAGCCCGCGTAAGCGGGCTTTTTTGTTTATGCAGCAGCTAAAAGGTAAGTATGTACAAGCTGGTTTTGTTTAGTGTGTTGTGGTGGTCGTCCACCGCTTGTTGGAGCAATGCGGAATCCCCGGAAAATTCCAATTCGGTTCATATGGAGGCGGGCATCGCCTTGGTCGCGCAGGGCGCGGCGGACTATCGAGGCTCCAATCATTACCGGCCCTACGCGCTGCCTCTGCCATATTTTCTTTATCGAGGCCCGGTGCTGAAAGCAGACCGCGATGGCGTCCGCGGTGATTTTTGGTCGAATCACCGGGTGGAATTCAATATTTCTGTGGATGGCTCTTTGAACGGCAATAGCGATGACAACCGTTTGCGCCGCGGCATGCCGGAATTGGAGAGTGCTGTGGAATTCGGCCCTTCGCTGAATATCCGTCTGACAGGCGAGAGTCTGCAGGAGGGATGGTCATTGCGTCTGCCGGTGCGGGCTGTGATCACTGTTTCAGGTGATGGGCTCGACCATATAGGTAACGTGTTCAGTCCCAGACTCTACTGGCGCAAGCCGGAGTTGGTGGGCAATTGGCGAGGTTCCTTCAGCATTGGAACTATGCTCGCGGACCGCTCCTATCATGCGTATTTTTATGATGTGGCAGAGGCTTATGTCACCGAAGAGCGGCCGTACTTTCACTCCTCTGGTGGATATAGCGGCAGCTTTTTACGTTTTTCTTTGTACAAGCCCTGGCAGGGCTGGCGCTTTGGTGTGTCTCTGCGCTACGACTATCTGGATGGCGCAAACTTTATGGATAGCCCACTGGTGCAGACCCGCCACTACGGCAGTATCAGCATTGGTGTTATCCGCAGATTGTGGCAATCGGAAGATTAATTACGGTTGCTGGCGAAAAAGGTATTCGTAAATACCGCGCTGCATTCCTGGGCGGAAAACATAGGTTTCCGCCAGACGAAAAGTTTTCATCAACTTCAGTAGACGGCTTGATGTTAGCGGCTCGCCCGCGAATTTTTTCTCCCCCTGAATGATTTCCAGCTCCTCAGCATTGCGCAGCAAAAAAGTCTGCGGCGCTGCCGGAATTTCCTTCCCAGAGTAGACAATCGCGTGCACCACTGTGCCCTCATGCAATCTCGGGCGTATGCGATTGAATAACTCTTCAATAGTGGTCGGTGTTAGGAAATTCAGAATGTCCCAAAGCAGCACCACATCAAAGCGCAGGTGCTCCGGATAATTAAGCATGTGTGCCTTGAACTGGGGCGCGGCCCCGGTTTTTTCCTGAATCTGCAATTCCTGGTAAGGATTTTCGGCGTAAATCTGTTGCGTAATGCCGTAAAGAAAATCGTAGTTCTGGCGGATTTTGGGGCCGAGATCTAGAACCGCTGGCGGTTGGCTAGAGTGTTCGCTAAACAAGCTCGCCAAGGCCGGCGATTTGTGTAAGTGGCGCTGTGATTGTGCGGGGGCGCTGACATAAAGCGTTTCGGCATCGGCTAATTCGTCACTGCTTTGGCGTCGCCCCGTCAGGGATTTGTCCGGTTGAAAACGCAAAACATTTTCCATCAATCCCGGAATCATGCCGTCGAAATTTAGATAGGTATGTTCCAGGTAAAACTCGGGAATCAGGCGAAGAAGACGGGCGGTATCGTGACTGGCGTGGTGGCGCGGGGCATGCTCCGCAGCTGATACGACGAGCTGATACTGGTTAACGATCTGGAATTCCTGCGGACAGAGAGGAATAGTCGAACTGAGATACCGGATGCTGTGCAGCAAGGCTTGCGGGCGGCACAGCGGAACGATTTTTTTCATCAGCCGTTCGACGCCGCGTAAATCCAGATAATTAAACAGATCCCAGGTCAACACCAAATCGAAATGATCCTGCAGTCCGTTGGTGGCGAGTTGGTGCTCGAGCTGTTCCAACAAAATTTCTGCATCCAATTGCTCTTCTGAAAACAGATCGTTCAAGCCTTCAAAACGGATCCTGCAGCTCAGCTGGGCGAAAAAGTTAAAACTCTTAGCGGATGACGCACCCAGATCGAGAACATGATTGACTCGGGAGCCTTTGATTTCGTTGTAGATCGCCGTCAGACCGGGTGAGCGGTGGGACAGTTGAGCTGGCGGCGCGGTGATATCGACCATAATCACGTATCAGGCAGCGCGTACGCTGCCGTATGCTCAGTCGGTTTTATCGCTAGTAGTGGTGGAGTAGGTGTATTTGTTGCTGCCGCCATTTTGCGAGTCCATGTCAATGGAGCCGCGGAATTTGGCGCCGTCTTCCAGTGTTACCCGCGCTGCAATCAAATTGCCTTTCACGTTGCTGGACGATTTGATTTCGATTCTTTCCTGGCCGATCAGATCACCCTCCACCGTGCCTTCGATGGTGATGGTTTTGGCCATCAGATTGGCTTTGACGACGCCTTGCTGTCCGATGATCAAGTGGTTGCCTTTCAGGTCGATCGAGCCTTCTACTTTGCCCTGCACCACCAGATCCTCTTCACCGATAATCTCGCCTTTAAAGGTGATTTTCGGGCCTATGACCGCAGCCGCAGAGTTCACAGCAGAGCTTGACGCAGCTGTGACCGGACGCGTGGAAATGGGGGTTGGGGTAGCATTGAAAGTCGGTGGCATGATGGGTTCGTTGGGAAGTTCGAACTCTTCATCGGGTTTGGATGGGTTGTTTTTACTCAAACGCATGTTTGGGCTCCTGTCTTGAGTTGTGTTGAGGGTGCTCTCCTGACTTACCACTCCCTGCTCGCGATCTTTCGTTGTTTCGGATGTCTCCTTTTGGGTAGTGGGAGACGGTTCATGCTGCGATTCCGCTGGCATTTTCCTGGAAGAAAAGCGCCAGCCGGAGAGGATGCCATCCATCGTATTAACACCTGAGGCTATGGCCGATATTACGTCGGCTAAAAGAGGGATGTTGGACGAGCTCGCCGGGGTGCGCTGGTCTTGAAAACAAGGGTTGTGCCAAATATGGCTATGCGCTTAACGAACTGTGCCGAAACAAATCATAGCCCATGTGGCGCGATAATATGAGGACGCGGCGCCGCCGGTTACCGAATTTGCGACCTGGGCGGCAGTGTTGAAAATAATGAACATTTGAAGGAAAGGCAGCAGAAGCTCCGAGTCTTCTGCTGCGAGGGCAGGTTAACCCGTGTTTCTCATGCCGGCAGCAATTCCCGCCATGGTCACTTTGAGGGCCCGCTCCAAATCAGAGCTGATGCTGCCGGCCTTGCGCTCCCGTTTGATCAGTTCCGCCTGGAGGAAATTGAGGGGATCGATATAGGGCCTTCGCACCTCGATGGTGCTCTGTAGCGTTGGGTCGCTGTCGAGAAGTTTTTCCTGCCCCTTTAATTCGTTTAGCAGGTTCTCGAGTTCTTTGAGGTCGGCGCGCAGCTGGTGGCCGAGATCATGCAGCTCTGCCGGAACCAATTGCTTTTCGTAGTACTGACATATTTCGATATCCGCCTTGCCGAGCACCATCTCGATCAGGTCCACAAAGGCAGAAAAGAAGGGCCACTCCGCCATCATAATCGTCAATGTCGCTGGATCTTCTTTCTGTGCGTATTCCAGGGCCTGGCGAACACCGAGCCACGCGGGCAGGTTGAGGCGCACCTGCGTCCAGGCGAATACCCAGGGAATGGCGCGTAAGCTCTCTACGCCGCCGCTGGCTTTGCGTTTGGCGGGGCGGCTGCCGAGAGCCAATTTGTTCAGCTCCTGCTCTGGTGTGAGACTGCGGAAATAGGGCACGAACTGGGGATGACCGCGCACGATGCTGCGATAGCCCTCTAGACTCGCTTTCGCCATGCGCTCAATCAGGTCACGCCACTCAGGATTGGGAGCGCCGTGAGGCGACAAGGTCGCACGCAGGGTAGCGACCACGTAAGTGGATAGGCTTTTGAACGCGATTTTGGGCAAACCGAATTTGTAGCGGATCATCTCACCTTGTTCGGTCACGCGGATTTTGCCGCGCACAGAACCGGGTGGTTGCGATGCCATGGCTTTTTCCAGAGGGCCGCCACCGCGGCCCACAGTGCCTCCGCGGCCGTGGAACAACATTAAATCGACGTCATGTTTTTCCGCCAGACTAACCAGCTGCTCCTGAGCCTTATATTGCGCCCAAGTGGCAGCGAACTTGCCGGCGTCTTTGGCGGAGTCGGAATAGCCGATCATCACTATGTCGTGGCCGTCGGTGTAGGTGCGATACCAGGGCAGTTGCCACAGACGCTCCATCACGTAGGGCGCGCGGTCAAGATCATCGAGAGTCTCGAACAAGGGCACTACAGGCATGTTCCAGGTCATCCCGCACTCTTTCAGCAGCAGCGCCACCGCAAGCACATCGGACGGCTGCTGCGCCATGGAAATGATGTAGTGGGAGAGTGTCTCGCGGGGCTCGCTGGCGATAATGCGGCAGGTATCCAGCACCTCCTGGGAATCGAGGCTGACAGGCCATTTGACCGGCAACAGCGGGCGTTTGCTGCTGAGTTGCTCCAGCAAAAATTGTTGGCGTTTATCTTCGTTCCATTCGCGGTAGGAGCCCATGTCCAGATACTGAGTCAGCTCGTCGATCACCTGAATGTGGCGCTCGCCATCCTGACGAATGTCCAGTGGCACCAGATTAATGCCGAAGCAGTAGATTCGGCGGATGGTGTCGATCAACGGACCATTGGCGACGAAATCTAGCCCCACATCCTTTAATGATCGGTAACAGAGCAGAAGTGGCTCGAGCAAATCTTCGCGGCAGGTAATGATTGAGGCAGGTTCCGGCGTGTTTTTGCCGGCTAGACGATCCTCCGTCCAGTCGAGAGTTTGCTGAATTCGCCGACGCAAGCTGTGCAGAATGTCGCGGTAAGGCGTACGGCTGGGCCCTGGTAATTGGCTGAGCAGTTCGGAGCTGGCCGCCTGCATACTGAGATCGCCGCCAAGGCTGTGAATGTCGCGCAAATAGAGTTCCGCCGCCATCCACCGCCCCAACAGGATTACTTCGCGGGTAACAGCGTGAGTGACATTCGGGTTGCCGTCGCGGTCGCCGCCCATCCACGAAAATAGGCGGAAGGGTTGGAAATCCATGGGCAGACGCTTGCCCAGGCGCTTGCGTGAGAGGCGGTCCAGGTGGCGGATGAAGTCGGGGATGGCTTGCCACAGACTATTTTCGATTACCGCAAAACCCCAGCGCGCTTCGTCTATAGCTGTGGGTCTTTCGTCGCGGATCTCGTTCGTGCTCCAGATCTCTTCAATCAGGCGGTGCAAGCGGCCGCGTTGTCGATCTGTCTCGTAGGAGAGGAGATCTTTACTGCGTCTTTCGGAGAGTTTGCTGGCGATTAAATCGTATTTGCGGATCAGGGTACGGCGGGTGACTTCGGTGGGGTGCGCGGTGAGCACCAGTTCGATGTTCAGCGCACGCACCACTTCATAAAGGGCATCTTTGCCCATGGCTTTGACGTACTGCTTGAACATCTGATCAAGGGCGTCCTCGTCCTCCGCCTCGACACTGGATTGGTACTCCTGATCGGCAATATTCGCCAAGTTGAGAAACTGGTTGAAGGAGCGGGCGATGGGCAGAATATCGCTGTCTTCCAGCTGCGACAGGAAATTGATCAGCGGCTGGGAATCGCTATTCGGCGAGCGGTTAATGGCTTTGCCAAGATTGCGAATCTCTTCAACTTTGCGGAAGACGTCGACTCCCTCATGCGTTAAAAGAGTCTCCCCCAGCAGTTCGCCCAGGAGGCGCACGTTTTCGCGAAGAGTATCTGGCAGATGGGTCATCACACGTCTCCTAAGTTAAATCGCAGCGCATTCTAGCACTGCGCACTCATATTGATTCAAGCGCCAATGGACAAGCTTCATTCTGATTTGGCATAAGACTCAGCGAATTTTTGAAAGCACGTTTCGCGCCGTCGCGTAGAAAATTCCGTACCTACTCAGGTAAAAATGTGCTCTTCGCTAGGGAAAACCCCTGCCTTCACGTCCTCGGCGTAGCGCAACAGCGCCCCTTTGATAGTGCCGGTTTCGGCAAGGAAATTTTTGGAAAACTTTGGTGGCTGTTCGGTCAGGCCAAGAATGTCGTTGATAACCAGTACCTGCGCGTCGGTATCACGACCGGCGCCGATACCTATTGTGGGAACGTGCAGGCTCGTCGTCGCTTTGCGGGCGAGCTCCGCAGGGACACATTCGAACAGCACTATATCCGCGCCGGCGCGTTCGAGAATGAGCGCATCCTCGAGCAGCACGGCTGCACTTTCTGGTGTGCGGCCCTGAACGCGGAAACCCCCGAATTTGTACACCGACTGCGGCGTCAACCCTATGTGGGCACACACAGGTATGCCGCGCTCGCTCAGCATGGTAACTATTGGTGTCAGCCAGCGACCGCCTTCGATTTTCACCATGTGAGCGCCCGCCTGCATGACTCTGGTGGCGTTGACCATTGCCTGCTCCGGGGTGGCATAAGTCATAAAAGGGAGATCGCCGATGATCAGCGATTTGCGATTACCCCGCGCCACCGCTTCTATGTGGTAGATCATCTGCTCCATGGTCACGGGAATTGTGCTGTCGTACCCGAGCACCGTCATGCCGAGGCTGTCACCCACCAGCACTACCTCAACACCGCAGCGTTCTGCCATGGACGCCATAGGGGCGTCATAAAGAGAAACCGTTACGAATTTCTCCCCTTGGTTTTTCAGCTTCCGCAAGGATTGAATGGTGATTTTTTTGCTGAGGCCGGTTTCCGGCTGGCTGGCATAGACCATGGGGTTTCCTAAGGCGGAGGTTAAAGGGCTGGTTGGGGATTATAGTAATGGCGCCCGTGGGTGATCCCTAGGAGGTAGCGCACCAGATTGTTGTAATCACCGACGTTATTGACCCAGTCGATATCTGCAGTATTAACGATCAGCAGTGGCGCTCTGTCGTAAAAGTGAAAGAAGCGGGAGTAGGCGCTGTTCAGGCGGTCCAAATACTCTCGTGTGATCGTCTGTTCAGCCGTAATGCCGCGGCGATGAATGCGCTCCAACAACGTCGACGTTGGGGCCTGTAGATAAATCACCAGATCCGGCTCGACCGTATCAAGAGTCACGTGAGTGTAAACCTGCTCATAAAGAGACAATTCGTCTGCATCCAGCGTGACCTCGGCAAATAGCCTGTCCTTGTCGATCAGAAAATCTGCTACCCGGCTGTCGGCGAAAAGGTCTTCCTGACGCAACGATTGGAGCTGTTGCGCACGCTGCATCAAGAAAAACAGCTGTGTCGCCAACGCAGCATTTTTTTCGCCGGCATAAAAGCGGGGGAGAAAGGGATTGGCTTCTGCGTCCTCTAACAGAGTGGCGCAACCAAAGCTTTCGGACAACATCCGCGCTAGGGTTGTTTTACCAACGCCAATCGGTCCTTCAATCACCAAATAACGCGGAAGCTGTTGACCTAGGAGGTCGCTGCGATTTAATCGACGGCTTTCCATAGGGAAACTGCACCTTTAATGGGAGGCGAGACGGGTCAGTCCCGCAGCGCCGATCTGTTGTACCAGGTCCGCTACTTTATCACCCTCCGGGAGTTGCAGGTCCGGCGCCAATTCAAGGAGGGGAATAAGCACGAAATTGCGTTGGCGCATAAACGGATGTGGTACCTGAAGGCGCGGGAGATCCAGTTGCAAATCGTCGATCAGCAATATGTCCAGATCCAAGGTGCGCGGCCCCCAGTGAATGGAGCGGACCCTGCCCTGCGCTAATTCAATTTGCTGTAATTCGTCCAGCAGTGCGAGCGGCTCCAGCTGCGTGGAAAAATGGACAACGGCGTTGAGGTAGTCCGGCTGAGGTGGTCCGACCGCAACGCTGCGATACAGTGATGACACATTTAATGAGTGATCAGTAGCGATTTGCAGTAGGGCTTCGCAAGCCGCTGCGATCTGTTGAGCGGGCTCGTTGAGGTTGCTGCCCAGGCCGACAAATACACTGTGACAGGGCATAGCTCAGGTGGCGGTTGGCGGGTTGTTAACAGGTTTCGGATGGCGTCGTCGCGGTCGACGTTGGCGCTGGGGGCTACCCAAATCCTTGACCATCTGCTCACGCTGGCTTTCATCAACATCCTGGAATTGCGTCCACCAGAGACCTAGACCATCCAAATTTTCCCCAGCCTGTTCTCGTAGCAGCAGAAAGTCATAAGCCGCGCGAAAACGTGGATGCTCCAACAGCGCGAACGCCTTCCGACCTTCGCGTCGCGGCAGGCGCAACTGCAGCGCCCAGATCTCCCGCATAGGTATCAGGAAACGCTTAGGTAGAGCAGTACGGCTTAGCTGTTGAGCGATTACGCCTTGTTCAGCGCGCTGCATGGCCTCCGCCAGCGGCATTTTATTTTCCTGCATCAGCTTGCGAATGGCTGCTTGCAGCGGTGGCCAGAGAAATGCAGCGTAAATGAATGCCGGCGTGACCTTTTTATCCTGGCGGATGCGCTTGTCGGTGTTTACTACCGCCTGTGTAACAAACTTGTTGGTGACTTCGCCGCCTTTTTGCAGGCAGATTTCTGTTCCAGGGAACAGCGCTTCAAATAAACCGTGCTCTCGTAACAGTCCCAATGTAACTGTGGCATAACCGCTGAGCATCAGCTTGAGGACTTCCTCAAATAGGCGCGCTGGCGGTACGTGGCCCATCAGGGAGGCGAGGCGCTTGATTGGTTCGGCAGTGTTGTCAGTCATGGCAAAGCCGAGTTTTGCGGCGAATCTGACTGCGCGCAGCATGCGCACAGGATCCTCGCGATAGCGCGCTTCCGGGTTGCCAATCATCTGCAATACACGCCGGTTCAGGTCCGCGAGCCCATTAGTGTAGTCGAGAAGATTGCCGTTGCTCGGATCGTAATAGAGAGCGTTGACTGAGAAGTCTCGGCGCACGGCATCAGACTCTATGTCTCCGTAGACATTGTCGCGCAATAGCATGCCGGTATGGGATTGCTCCGCGTCCTTGGGGTTATCGGACTGGTCGTGGTGGGCGCGAAAGGTGGTGACTTCGATGATTTCCCGGCCAAATCTGACGTGAACGATGCGAAAGCGCCGGCCGATAATCATAGCGCTGCGAAAGAGCTTCTTGGTTTCTTCCGGAGTGGCGTTTGTCGCCACATCAAAGTCTTTCGGCTGTCCTTTGAGCAGAACGTCCCGTACACCGCCGCCAACCAGAAACGCGGAAAATCCGGCTTCCTGAAGTTTTTCGATGACCTTTATTGCATTTGGGCTGAACTGTGATTTGCGCAGTCCGTGTTCGTTGGCCGGAATGATTTTGGGGGAGGTCATTTTATTTTGTTGTTTTCCAGGGGTGAACAGCTTCAGCAGACGGTTGAGCATCGTGTTTTCGTGACACAGCAAAAATGAAGACGCGAGTCTACTCCGAACGAGCAGAGCAGACCATAGCAGTGCCTATGGGGGAATTAAGTGCCACGTGACATCTGGCGGGTCTTACACCGACTCCTGGGTGGGATTGGTTGAATAAGCAATTTTATTGATTCTGTTCTTATGAGTTTGGCTTGGTGACTTAATTATTAGTTGTTACGCCCCGACACCTGTATTACGGGTGCTAAATTTTATTTTTATAAATCAATTGGTTGCGTTTTCACGACGAGTGGAGAATCCTTTGTGTGTTGCTGAATTCCTGCTTCGCATTACCTGATGCGCTGATTCGAAACCGCATAAATGAAAACGGGAAGGCTTTTGGCCTTCCCGTTCCGAATCATCTTTGTTTCATTATTATTTAGGCGCGCTTTATAAGCGCGACATCCATGTTTGGCACAAGCCCATCCTCTCAACATCAAATCACGTTCATCTTATTATTGTTTGTTGTGCTTATTATAAATATTTTAGTTTTTTATTATTTATTGTTCTTATTGGTTATCGAGTCGTTTTTTATTATTCGTTATTGTTGTTATGTTGCCGAAACAAGAGCAGGGAGTGTGCCAGAAAAAATATTTCTTTATAAAACAATGCATTATTTCTATATAACTTATTGGAATCACGCTTTAGTATGGACGAAGCGTTACTAATTCTCTCGCTCGGTGTTACCAGTGTTTCCCTGTTGGGTAACAAAAATGAGATGGGCATCTCAAAATTATGGTCATTTTTTTAGTTTTAATGCGGAACTGTTTTCGAAACGTCTATTTATATCAACTGCTGGCATTAACCAATAGGACTTGATTTAGTGCTTAAGTAGGACTTTTGACGAAGCCTGGGAGCCCAGGCTTCAAAGGAAATGAAATAAGAGGAAGCAATTAAGGTTTGCCAGAGGCGCTTTGGGTGGGTTTTGTGCGAGGGATGCCCAAACGTTGTCGACGCTCCCAAAGGCATTTGCGGCTGACCCCCAGTTTGCGCGCCAATTCGGTTTCGCTCATGGAGTCCTGGTGTTCAAGTACAAACCGCTGAAAATAGTCTTCTAGGGAGAGATCCTCATTCGGATCAGAGTTGGAGCGGCGTTGGCGTGCATCGTTAGATGCGGGTTCGTCATCATCGACTTTGACCAGATCTAGATCAATAGCAAGTAGTGAGTGACTGATTTCGCGTTCGTCCTCACAAAGGATGACTGCTCTTTGGATGGCGTTCTCCAGTTCGCGGATATTGCCCGGCCATGTATAGGTGGTGATTGCTTGGATAGCCTCGGGCGACAATACCAACGGTGGTTTCTTCAATTCCATGCAGTAGCGCTGTACGAAGGTTTCCGCCAGCGCCAAGATGTCTTTGCCGCGTTCGCGCAGGGGCGGGAGCTTAAGCTGGACCACGTTGATGCGGAAATACAGGTCTTCGCGGAACTTACCCTCGCGCGACAGTTTGCCGAGATCTCGGTGAGTTGCCGCTACCAGGCGCACATCTACTTTCCTCGACTCCACCGAGCCGATAGGGCGGACCTCTCCTTCTTGCAGCACCCGTAACAGGCGCGCCTGAGCCTCCAAAGGCAGCTCGCCGATTTCATCCAGGAATAAAGTTCCGCCATCTGCTGCGGCCACCAGTCCTTCGCGGTTGCTGGCGGCGCCGGTAAAGGCGCCTTTCTCATGGCCGAAGAGCTCCGCTTCGATCAAGGTGTCGGGGATGGCGGCGCAGTTGACTGAAATCAGAGGTCTTTCCACTCTGGGACTTTCGCGGTGGAGGGCTTTGGCGACCAGTTCCTTGCCTGTACCGGTTTCTCCGTTGACTAGAACCGTCGCATTGGTGGGAGCGACTTTGCGGATTTTGGCGTAGAGCTCTTTCATCTGCGGCGAAGAGCCGATCATTCCCGCTAAGGCTTCGGTGCTGCCCTCGACCTTCGCTACCGGGGCTTTCTCCGCTTTACTCAGCACACGTTTAACGGCAGCGAGCATTTCGTCGTGATCGAAAGGTTTAGCGATGTAATCAACGGCGCCCATACGCATGGAATCGACGGCGGACCGAAGGCTGGCGTAGCTGGTCATAATCAGCACGGGCACGTCACCGGCGGCCTGGATCAGGTCCGTGCCGGGTGCGCCGGGGAGACGCAGATCGGAGATGATGAGATCGAAAGAATCCAGGTTGAATTTATTGGCCTCTTTGACCGAAGAGGCTTCTTTTACATCATATTTGTTGCGCATCAATAACTTGCGCAATGCGGTTCTAATGATGATTTCGTCTTCAACGATCAGGATTTTGCTCATAGGACTGTGTTACTTCGCTCAAAAAACCTTCCTAGTGTTACTCTTCGAATCAATGCTTGCAAGGTTTAAAGGTAACATGATGATAAAGCGGGTTCCTCTTCCGCGTTCGCGATCGATGGGGGATTCAATCTCAATACTGCCTTTGTGGTCTTCCACGATGGTGTAAACCATGGCCAAGCCGAGCCCGGTACCTTCTCCCGGATCTTTGGTGGTGAAAAAGGGCTCGAAGATACGGTCGGCAACCTCGGGGGGGATGCCGCTGCCCTGATCGGTGACAGTCAAGCGCGCATAACCCGCCAGCATATTCCCTTCGACTATTATCTCCCCACCTTCTTCACTGGCATCGCGGGAATTGGACAGCAGATTGACGAAGACCTGGATCAGCCGCTGGCTGTCCGCCTCCAGCATCAAATCTTCCGGCACCTGATTGATAAAGATCACCTGATTTCGCTCCTTCTGTAGCGAGAGCAGGTTAATGGCTTCCTGCACACACTCACGGGGACTCACCAATTGCAGCTGATTATCCGCACGCTGCCCCGCGTGAGAAAAGCTCACCAGGGATTGCACGATGCGGGTCACTCGCTCTGTGAGTGACAGAATCTGACTGCCAGTTTCCAGAATCTCCGGGTCTTCAGTGTCGTATTTCAGGTTTTGCGCGAGGCAAGCGATGCCGGTAACAGGATTGCCAATTTCGTGGGCGACACCGGCGGCGAGGCGACCAACCGATGCCAGGCGTTCGCTGTGCACCAACTCCTGCTCCAACATCTGCAACTCGGTCACGTCCTCCAGCAGGATGACCTGGCCGTCCAACTGATGTGCCATGGAAGAGGGAATGCTGGCTTTGTGCAGGGTGATCCAATGAGGCTGGTTGTTCAGCATGATCTGGCGTTTGTAGAAGCGTGGCTCGTTGGATAGCGCAAACTTGGTCAGCAGACTACCCCAAGGCTCCACCACATCTTCCAGATGTGACCCCGTCACTTGGTCGCTGGCGATACCGGTTAGGTCGGCCATGGCGCTGTTCCACATCAGAATTTCCATATCCGCCCCTATGGAAAAGGTAGCCAGCGGCAGCTCTTCCAGGGTGCGTCGATGATAAAGGCGCAGATTGTTCAGCTCAGCGGCGAGACCGGTGAGCTGATCACGCACCTGACCTAACCGGCTTTCGATCAGATTAATATCAGTGGCGCCCGGTGATTCCGGCACCTTATAGGGCACCAGCCGATCCATGATTTCACTCGCCATGGAAATCCCGATCAAACTGCAAAGGTTTGCCTCAATCTCATCGCGTAGCCGTCGCAGGGCATAGGGTCGGCTTTCATTTAAGTTCATGCCGAGTCGGTGCAGTGCGCGCTGCACCTCGGTTTGCGCGGTCGACCGGCCAATACGGGTGCTCAAGCGCTCGATGATTTCACTCGGAGAGCGAATATCCAGGGCCAGGCGAACGGGATGACTTAGCTCATCGTCCGAACACAGCTCCGCACTGTAGCGCTCTTCATCGGATTGGCGGCTGAGGTAGGACACCACTAGGAACACCAGGGTGTTCAAACCGAGGCTCCAGAGGGTGATGTGGCTCCATTCG
>JBQGED010000113.1:0-3867 GCA_052039425.1 Sphingobacterium griseoflavum
GGCGGAGGTATTTGGTGTTGCCCTGGAGGAGGTTTCAAACGATCAAAGGCGCAGTGCTAAGGCGATTAATTTCGGCCTGATTTACGGCATGTCGGCGTTTGGTCTGGCGCGGCAGCTGCACATTAGCCGAAGTGAGGCACAGAAATACATCGATCTGTATTTCGAACGCTATCCCGGCGTGCGGCGCTATATGGACGAAACCCGCAAGCGCGCGGCGCAGCAGGGTTATGTAAGCACCTTGGGTGGCCGCCGCCTGTACTTACCGGAAATCAACGATCGCAATCCTATGCGCCGCCAGGCGGCGGAGCGTACGGCGATCAACGCACCTATGCAGGGAACGGCAGCGGACATTATCAAAAAGGCGATGATCGCCGTGGACAGCTGGCTGCAAGCCGGTGGGTGTGACGCCCGCATGATCATGCAGGTTCACGATGAATTAGTGTTCGAGGTGAAAGCAGACAGCGTCGACCTGTTCCGCGAACGCATTGTTCAACTGATGTCATCGGCCATGTCGTTAAGTGTGCCGCTGCTGGTTGAGGTTGGAGTTGGGGCCAACTGGGATGAAGCGCACTGACGCTGGAATAAATTCAGCCTGTTCTGAACTTCACTCAAGAGCGCCGGTCATAACCTGTACCTGGCGACTGTAGCGAGAAACCAGGTAACGCTCCTAGTGAATTGTTTATGGATGTAATCCCAAGGTACAACGTTAGCCCGGTTTGGTGACAAACCGGGTTTTTTTGTGCCGGAATTTTAGATTTCCTGAATTCTACCGAAGATTGAACTTCACTCTGTGCCCTTGATCCAATCTCTTGCCTACGGTGTGCGACAACTCCTGAAGAGTTTCTCGTGCACATAGTTACCCCAGTGGTTCACCCCAAGGCCACTGGGGGTTTTTTATGTCTGGCAGTTTGTGCAATACAACGTAGTCCTTTGAGCAATGTGTTTTTCCGTTAGTGATTTTCCGCAACGTTTGCACGGCTCTCCACCCCGTCCGTATACGCTGAGTTCCTGGGCGAAATAACCTGGCTTGCCATCACCTCCAACAAAGTCCCGCAATGTAGTGCCGCCGCGTTGAATGGCGTAATTTAGAATCTTCTTTATTTCCTCCGCCAGACGTGCGCATTTTGGCTGCGACAATTTTTGTGCGGGCTTCAGGGGGTGAATGCCGCTAGCAAAGAGCGATTCATTTGCGTAGATATTGCCCACACCCACCACATTTTGCGCGTTCATGAGCCACACCTTGATCGCCTGCTGGCTTTTGCGAGTTTGCTGATAAAGATAATCGGCGTTGAAATCATCGCTCAGCGGTTCTGGCCCCAGGTGTGCCAGCAGAAAGTGAGTTTCCGGATCGGCGTCGGTCCAGAGCAAAGCGCCGAAGCGCCGGGGATCGTTAAAGCGCAAAGTGATGCGATCAAATACCCAATCCACGTGATCGTGTTTGCCCACTGGAGTCTCAGGCATTACCAAGCGCAAGCTACCGGACATACCCAAATGCCAGATGGCGGTACCTGTGGCGAAGCGGAGTAACAAATACTTGCCGCGCCGACCGACCTCTAAAAGTTTGTGATTTTCCAACACGGGAATAATCGTTTCGGGTATCGGCCAGCGCAGCTCGCGTTGCCGAAGAATAATGCGCTTGAGGGTTTTGCCGGTGATATGCGGAGCGATGCCGCGCCTTGTGGTTTCGACTTCTGGAAGCTCGGGCAAGTTGGACTCCAGGCAAAAACGGGGTGGGGTAGAATGCTGCCACGAAACAGCTGATTTCCCAATATGACGAGCAAACACTATCTGGGTGTGGATACCGGCGGCACCTTTACGGATTTTTATTGGCATAGCCCCGTCGGTAGTCGCATTCACAAGGTTCTCTCAACACCTGAGGCACCAGAGCGCGCGATTTTGCAGGGTATTGCCGAGTTGGGCCTGACTGAAACGATGAGTGCCGGTGACTTGGTGATTGTGCATGGCAGTACGGTGGCCACCAACGCGGCGCTCGAAGGCAAAGGCGCGCGCACGGTATTCGTGACGAACAAAGGATTTAAAGATTTGCTACTCCTCGGGCGGCAGAATCGCGAGGCGATCTACGCACTCCACCCTGAGCCGGTAACTATCCCGCTACCGGAGGAATTGTGCCTGGAGGTCGACTGTCGTCGCGATGCCCGCGGCGAGATTGTCACGCCACTGACGGATGCGGCTATCGCGGAGCTGCGCGAGCAAATCCAAGATTTGCATCCTGAATCCGTCGCAATCAACCTGCTTTATTCCTTCCTCGATGCAAGCGATGAAAAGCGCCTGTTGGCTGCAGTGCCGCCGGATGTTTTGGCTTGCTGCTCTGGGGAGGTGTTGCCGGAGTATCGGGAGTATGAGCGCGGGGTGGCGACTTGGTTAAATGCCTGGTTGGGCCCAAAAGTCGCGCGGTATCTGGACTGCCTGGAGCGGCAGGTCAGCCCCTCGCCGCTGGCGGTGATGCAGTCCAGCGGCGGCACTATTGCGGCGGAGCAGGCGGCCAAGCGTTCGGTCAATCTGCTGCTGTCCGGCCCGGCCGGTGGGCTGGCAGCCGCTCAACATATTGCCGAACAAATCGGCGTCACTCGTCTGCTGACTTTTGATATGGGGGGCACGTCCACCGATGTGGCGCTTATCGACGGAAAGGTGCGCCTGACAACGGAAGGCCGGCTTGCCCATTACCCCGTCGCAGTGCCGATGGTGGAGATGCACACCATTGGCGCGGGGGGTGGTTCGATTGCTTATCTCGACCAGGCCGGTTTGCTGCATGTGGGGCCTGAGTCGGCGGGTGCCAGTCCAGGGCCAGCTTGTTACGGCTTGGGCGGACAGCTGCCTACGGTTACCGATGCCAATGCCGTTCTGGGGCGCTTGCGCCCGAACTGCTTCCTGGGGGGACGTATGACCCTGGACCTTATTGCTGCGCAGAACGCGGTTGATCGGCTGGCCGAAAAAATGAAGGTGGATGTGGTGACAGCCGCGCTCGGCATTATCGCGCTGGCCAACGAGCATATGGCGCGGGCTTTGCGAGTTATCTCCGTGCAGCGCGGTCACAATCCGCGGTTATTTGAGTTGTGCTGTTTTGGCGGGGCTGGAGGGTTGCATGTCTGCGCGCTGGCGGAAGAGCTCGGCATTAATCACATTCTGATTCCGGCCAACGGAGGTGTGTTGTCGGCCTACGGCATGTTAGTCGCACAGCCACAGCGTCAGCTGTCCCGCACCTTGCTGTTGCCGTGGTCGGAGGTGAATGCCGAGCAGTTGGACCAGCACATTGTTGAACTCAGCCGTCGCGGTGAGGCGGAGTTGACGAGCGAAGGTGTTACCGGATCTTTAAGTCGGGATGCCAGCCTGGATTGCCGGTATGCCGGGCAATCATTCACTTTGAATATTCCTTGGCAAGGAGATATGCACGCGCTTGCGGACGAATTCCATGCAGCACATAAAGCGCGCTATGGCCACAGTCTATCGCTGCCGCTGGAGATCGTTAACGTGCGAGTACAGGTTCAGGCACCCAAACCGCTGCAAGATAGCGGCATGCCGGATTTGCCGGTCGCGCAAGGAGCGCCGAGGGAAAGCATTGATCTGCCTGAATTGGGCAACACGGAAGTGTGGCTGCGCGCGGAAGTGGCTCGCTGGCAGCGTATCCAGGGGCCGGCGATTATTTGTGAGCCGGTGGCGACGACGCTGTTAACTAAAAACTGGACGGGCTATCTGGATGACTGGGGCAATATGCGTCTGACGCATATGGAAGGGACATAAAAAAACCCGGCATTGCCGGGTTTTTTGTAAAGTCCGCAAGGACTTATTTGATTTTGCCTTCTTTGTAAACCACGTGTTTGCGCACAACGGGATCGTATTTTTTGATCT
>JBQGED010000114.1:0-4898 GCA_052039425.1 Sphingobacterium griseoflavum
TTGTACGAAGGGTTGGGTTTGACCGTTGGCATAGTTGTGTCAATGCAACCTCAGGAAGAAAAACGCGCAGCCTATGCCGCCGACATCACCTACGGTACCAATAATGAATACGGCTTCGACTATTTGCGCGACAACATGGTGTTGCGCAAGGAGGACCGGGTGCAGCGGGGGCTCAATTTTGCGGTGGTCGATGAGGTTGACTCCATTCTTATCGATGAAGCGCGCACGCCGCTGATTATTTCCGGTGCGACGGAAAACAATACAGAACTATATCTGTTAATGAACAAGTTAATTCCTCAGCTGCAACTTCATGATGAAGAGGCTGGGAAAGTGGGTCATTTCTCCGTTGACGAAAAGACCCGTCAGATTGAGCTTACTGAAGAGGGGCATCAGCTCATTGAGGAGTTGTTGACGAAAAATGGATTGCTGCGTGATAACCAGAATCTTTACTCCGCCAGCAATCTCGGCTTGTTGCACCACGTGCAGACCGCGCTCAGGGCGCACAAGCTTTTCCACAAAGATGTGGAATACATTATTGAAAATCGTCAGGTCATTTTGATCGATGAGCACACCGGTAGAACCATGCCGGGAAGACGCCTCTCTGAAGGTTTGCACCAGGCCATCGAAGCCAAAGAAGGTGTGCCTATCCAGAGTGAAAGTCAGACATTGGCGTCCACCACTTTCCAGAATTATTTCCGGCTCTACAAAAAACTCGCCGGTATGACCGGTACGGCGGATACCGAAGCGGTAGAATTTCGGCAGATTTACGGTCTCGATGTTGTTGTTATTCCCACCAATCGTCCGATCCAGCGTCGCGATCTGAACGATCTCATTTACTTGACCGTAGAGGACAAGTACGAAGCGATCGTGGAGGAAGTCAAACGCATAAGCGCCACTGGCGCGCCTTTGCTGGTGGGTACGGCATCTGTAGAAACATCCGAAGAGATGTCGCGGCGCTTCAAAAAGGCGGGAATTTCCCACGAAGTTTTGAATGCGAAGCAACACGCACGTGAGGCCGAGATCGTCGCCCAGGCCGGCCGGCCTGGAGCTGTTACCATCGCTACTAATATGGCGGGTCGCGGTACGGACATTGTGTTGGGTGGTAATTGGGAAGCGGAAGTGGCGCGCTTGGAGAATCCAACACCCGAGCAGATCTCGGCTATTAAAGAGGAATGGAAGAAGAGAAACGAGCAGGTTCTTGCTGCGGGTGGTTTACATATTGTCGGCACTGAGCGCCATGAATCCCGCCGTATCGACAACCAGTTGCGCGGCCGAGCGGGACGTCAAGGCGATCCAGGTTTTTCCCGTTTTTATCTCTCCCTCGAAGACAACCTAATGCGAATCTTTGCATCCGATCGGGTGCGCAAAATCATGAGCGCATTGGGTATGGAAAAAGGCGAGGCCATCGAGCATCGCATGGTCACCAACGCCATTGAAACCGCACAAAGAAAAGTGGAGGCGCGCAACTTCGATTATCGCAAGCAGCTATTGGAATACGATGACGTAGCGAATGATCAGCGGCAGGTGATCTACAACCAGCGCAACGATTTGCTGGATGAGGAGACGATCGAAGAGGCTATCCATGGCATTCGCGGTGACGTGATTCAGAACATGATTTCCTCTCATATTCCGCCGCAGTCCTTGGCAGAGCAGTGGGATGTGCCGGGGCTTGAGCATGCACTGGAAAACGAGTTTGGTGTGAAGCTACCCATCCACGAGTGGCTAGCGGCAGATAAAACTCTGCACGAGGAGCCATTACGCAAAAAGATTTTGGCGGAGATGGACCAGTTCTATCGCGATAAGGCGGAGCGGATCGGCCCTATCATGCGCACACTAGAGAAGCAGGTGATGCTGCATGTGCTGGATACTCTTTGGAAAGAGCATTTGGCCAATATGGATCATTTGCGTCAAGGCATAGGACTGCGCGCCTATGCACA
Organism: Sphingobacterium griseoflavum; assembly: GCA_052039425.1. Classification (GTDB taxonomy): domain Bacteria; phylum Pseudomonadota; class Gammaproteobacteria; order Pseudomonadales; family Cellvibrionaceae; genus UBA5868. The sequence goes on from JBQGED010000114.1 coordinate 1,938, forward strand.
AAAAAATCCGAAGCAGGAATACAAGCGTGAATCTTTCGGCTTATTCCAGGAGATGCTCAACAACCTCAAGCATGATGTCACGCGGGTGTTGTTTCGCCTGGAGCCCATGACCAGAGAGCAATTGGAAGCGATGGAGCGTCAGCGTCAGGAAGAAGCTGAGCGCGCGCAGCAAAGAATGCAATTGCAGCACGAAGAAATGTCGGCTTTGGAGCCAGAACCCCAAATCGCTCAACCGTCGAGACAAGAGCCTATGGTGCGTGCCCAGGCAAAGATTGGCCGCAATGAGCTTTGCCCTTGTGGATCTGGGAAAAAGTACAAGTCCTGTCACGGTAAATTAGGTTAGTCAAAGGAGCATTGGCAGTGTCTACAAAGGTTCCATGGCCGCAAATGCATGCCATCAAGGGTGTGCGCATAGGTGCAGCGAGCGCAGGTATTAAGCGGCCGGGGCGGCTCGATGTATTGATATTTGAAGTGGCTGAAGGCGCAGCCGTCTCCGCTGTGTTTACCCAAAATGCGTTCTGTGCGGCCCCGGTTCTAGTTGCCAAGGACCATCTTGCCGGCGGTCAAGTGCGTTATTTGCTGATCAATTCTGGCAACGCAAATGCCTGCACTGGCGACCGTGGGTTGGCGGATGCTCGAGCCACCTGTGAGGCTGTCGCATCCAATGGCGGTGTAGCTGCTACTCAAGTGCTTCCATTCTCAACCGGTGTGATCGGCGAATTTCTTCCAGTAGAAAAAATTTCTCGCGCCGTGCCTGAGGCAATCTCTGCGCTACATGTCGACGCGTGGGAGCAGGCGGCGCGGGCGATTATGACCACCGATACCTGCCCTAAAGGCGCCAGCGTTCAATTCGAGTTTGATGGCAAAATGGTCAGCGTAACCGGTGTTGCTAAAGGTGCGGGTATGATTCGGCCGAATATGGCGACCATGCTGGCATACGTTGCGACGGATGCCGCCGTCGCACAGCCGGTGCTCGATGAGTTGGCGCGTTGGTCAGCCGATCGCTCTTTTAATCGCATCACGATAGATGGCGACACCTCAACAAACGATTCCTGTGTATTGATGGCGTCCGCTCAAGCAGGCGTTCCGCGGATTGAAAAAGCGGAAGGAGAGTTGTTCGAAAAGCTGCGCGACGCGCTCGTTGCCGTAATGCAGCAGCTTGCTCATGCCATAGTGCGGGATGGCGAGGGTGCAACGAAATTTGTAACCATCGAGGTGTCTGGCGGAGCCGACTCGGCGGAGTGTCTGAAGGCTGCCTACTCTATTGCGCACTCGCCTCTTGTCAAAACCGCGCTATACGCGTCCGACGCCAATTGGGGGCGGATTGTCGCGGCGGTGGGTTACGCGGGCATTACCAATCTTGACGTTTCAAAAATAAAAGTTCACCTGGGCGACGTATTGGTGGTCGACGGTGGCGCCCGTCATCCGGGGTATACAGATGAGGCCGGCACAGCAATTGTGAAGCGTGCTGAATTTGCCGTAAAAGTACATCTTGGGCGAGGTGAGGCCAGTGAAACTGTTTGGACCTCCGATCTCTCTCACGACTATGTCACTATAAATGCCGAATACCGGACCTGACCCCGATGTCAGAAGTGTGTGTTGCTGTCGGCGTAGTGCGGGATGGCGAAGGGCGGGTACTGATTGCTTTGCGCCCCTCCCACAAGCATCAGGGGGATCTGTGGGAATTTCCCGGCGGCAAAATTGAACCAGGAGAGAGTTGCGACGCCGCGTTGGAGCGCGAGCTTTTTGAAGAGCTGGGAATAATCGTACACCGATCGATTCCTCTGATCGGCATACCTTTTCACTATCCGGACAAAAAAGTCTTTCTTGATGTAAGGGAGGTTCTCTCCTTTGAGGGAAAGCCTCACGGAAAAGAAGGGCAACCGCTTCGATGGGTACCTATTCTAGAGCTGGGCAATTACACATTCCCTGCCGCCAATGCCCCAATCGTTAATTCCATCCTTTTACCTGATTTCGTTTGCATCACTGGCGAATATGCCGACCATGCAGATTTAACATTCCGAATCGAAAGAGCCATACAGCGAGGAGCTGGAATGGTGGTTTTTCGTCACCAGCAAATCGATGAACTTGATATGCCAAATGCGTTGCGCGTGGCTGGTGAGGTCTGCACTCAACAGGGTGTGCCTTTTGTAATGAATTCATCGGTTAGTTCTGAATTTTGGTCATATGCAGATGGAGTCCATTTCCGCTCGAGTCATCTCGCAACCCTCAAGGCGCGACCGGTAGGCACAGATAAATGGTTTGGCGCGTCTTGCCACAATATCGATGAGGTTATGCACGCCAAATCGCTCGGCGCTGATTATGTTTTTCTGTCGCCGGTCCTACATACCAACTCGCATCCGGCCGCAGCTACGTTAGGCTGGGATGGCTTTGCCGCCATAGCAACTGAAGCAGGCATTCCAATTTATGCATTGGGTGGCCTGGATTCCCGGTTTTTTCTTCAAGTTAGATATGCCGGTGCCAAGGGAATTGCTGGAATTTCAGTCTTCTGGAAATAATTTTAAAAACCGCGCAAAAAAGTCTTGCGCGGGTTCTGAAACTGGGTACAATGCGCGCCTCACAACGAGCTGCCAGAGAGACACTCTCTTAAGCCAAGTGAAGCAAACTTAAAAGTTTCGAAAGATGAAAAATAAAGTTTGCACAAAGATTCAAAAGGCGTATAATGTGCGCCCGGCTCTGAGAGAGCCAAAGCCTGAGAGAGTCGCTCAGGAGTTATTTAACAGACAGGATCAAGCAAAGCGTGTGGGCGCTTGTGGTTGAGTGAATTAAGAAATATCAGCCATAAGTGACCATCAATTCAGCTTAGTAATAACGCGAATAGGTAGTCAGTGGTTTGAGCAAGACTTAGAGCGATCGAAAGATTGTTCATATGATTTAAACTGAAGAGTTTGATCATGGCTCAGATTGAACGCTGGCGGCAGGCCTAACACATGCAAGTCG
>JBQGED010000115.1:0-9676 GCA_052039425.1 Sphingobacterium griseoflavum
CGCATATACCCCGAAAATACAATTTTGATCGGCGAGGAACTGACCGCCTCGGTGCTGGGCGAGGTTCCTCACGGCAAGCTTGTGGGTTTGGTATCAGTGCGTGGCTCCAGTAACTCCCATGTGGCGATTCTGGCTCGTTCAATGGGAATCCCCACGGTGATGGGTGCAGTGGATCTGCCTTATACCAAGCTCGACGGACGCGAAATTATTGTCGATGGTTATCACGGTTCGGTTTACAGCGATCCGTCACCTGGGTTGAAAGCTCATTATCAGGACATAGTGGCGGAAGACCTGCAACTCGTTGCCGGTCTCGAAGAACTCAAAGATCTGCCCTGCGAAACCGTGGATAAACACCGGGTTGCGCTGTGGGTAAATACAGGTCTAATGGCGGACGCCATGTTGTCCCTGGAACGGGGGGCCGAAGGTGTTGGTCTCTACCGCACCGAAGTGCCATTTATGTTGCGTGATCGCTTTCCCTCGGAGGAGGAGCAGCGCCTGGTTTACCGCGAGCAGTTGCAGGCTTTCGCGCCCCATCCGGTTACCATGCGCACCCTTGATATTGGGGGCGACAAGTCGCTCCCATACTTCCCGATTTCCGAAGACAATCCCTTCCTCGGCTGGCGCGGTATCCGTATCACCCTCGACCACCCGGAGATTTTTCTGGCGCAAGTCCGCGCCATGTTGAAAGCTAGCGAAGATCTCAACAACCTGCGCATCCTGTTGCCGATGATTTCCTCCATTCCCGAGCTGGAGGTGGCGCAGATGCTGATTTATCGAGCGTTCGACGAATTGCTTGATGAAGGTTACAACATCCAGATGCCACCGATCGGTGTTATGGTGGAAGTGCCATCGGCGGTATATCAGGCGCGCGAATTGGCAGCCCGGGCGGATTTTCTGTCCGTCGGCAGCAACGACCTGACCCAATACCTTCTTGCGGTGGACCGCAATAATGCCCGCGTCGCAGACCTCTATCACTCGCTGCACCCCGCAGTGTTACGCGCTCTCAAAACCGTAGTGCGGGAGAGCCATAGCCAAGGTGTTCCGGTCGGTATCTGCGGCGAGCTGGCGGGAGATCCCGCCGCCGCCATGCTGCTGGTTGCCATGGGCTTTGATGTGTTGTCGATGAACGCCACCAACCTGCTTAAGGTCAAGTCAGTGATCCGACGCATCACCCTCGAGCGCGCGGAAAAACTGCTGGAGGAGGTGATGAGTCTGCCGGATACCGAATCCATCAATCGCTGTATCGAAGCCACCTTTGAAGAAAGCGGCTTGACTAGGCTGCTCAAACCGAAACTTCCGGAATAGACCCAAGCGCCATTTCTGCTTATGATTCGCCCCTCGATTTCATATGGGGCGAATATTGTCATGCTGACCTACCCAAATATTGACCCCGTCGCTGTATCCATCGGCGCTTTCACTATTGCCGGCAAAACGTTTGGACCTTTCGATATCCATTGGTATGGCTTGATGTACCTCGTCGGTTTCACCGGTGGATGGTTGCTGGCCTGGTATCGCTCCAGCAAAAAACAAACGGTCATCGAGCCGCGCCAAGCTGAGGATCTGGTTTTCTTTTCAGCCATGGGTGTTGTTCTCGGGGCGCGGATTGGTTACATCATCTTTTATAACTTTCAGGCGTGGATGAACGATCCTTTGTTGATTGTGCGTGTATGGGAGGGCGGCATGTCGTTTCACGGCGGCCTGATCGGATACGCGGTTGCAATGCTGCTATTCGCCAAAAAGTACAAAAAGAACTTTTTCGATCTAGTGGATTTTGTTGCGCCATTCGCACCTCTGGGCCTGTTTTTTGGTCGGCTGGGTAACTTTATCGGCGGTGAGCTTTATGGCCGCGCGACCGACGTCCCCTGGGCCATGGTATTTCCCAACGATCCCACCGGCCTGCCGCGCCATCCGTCGCAATTGTATGAAGCGGTGCTGGAAGGGCTAATCATGTTTGCCATCCTGTTCTGGTTCTCCAGCAAGCCCCGACCGCGCGGAGCCGTTATTGGCTTGTTCCTTCTTTTATATGGCGTATTCCGATTTTCGGTAGAGTTTGTGCGCGAGCCTGACTCCCATCTCAAGGCGGATTTGTGGTTCGGTTGGGTCACCCGCGGCCAACAGCTGTGCCTGCCGATGATCATTGTCGGTTTGGCATTGATTGTCTGGGCTTACACCTCCAAGCGTCCGATCGTACAACCGCTGGAACGCAAGGAGCAGAGCGCGTGAAGCAGTATCTCGATCTGATGCGTCATGTGCGCGACAAGGGAATTCGTAAAGAGGATCGCACCGGCACCGGCACGCTCAGCGTGTTTGGTTACCAAATGCGTTTCGACTTGGCGCAGGGTTTTCCTCTGGTCACCACCAAAAAATGCCATATGCGTTCCATTATTCATGAGCTGCTTTGGTTTCTGCGCGGTGACACCAATGTGCGTTATCTGCAGGAAAACGGTGTGCGCATTTGGAACGAATGGGCGACAGAGAACGGCGAGCTCGGCCCGGTTTACGGCGCGCAATGGCGCTCGTGGGCGACACCGGATGGCGGTGTGATCGATCAGATCAGCGAAGTGATCGAGCAGATCAAGCGTAAGCCGCATTCGCGCCGTCTAATTGTTTCGGCCTGGAATCCAGCGGTGCTGCCGGATGAAAGTATTTCTCCTCAGGGCAATGCGGCTGCCGGCAAAATGGCCCTTCCGCCTTGTCACACGCTGTTTCAGTTTTACGTTTTGGAAAACCGCCTTTCCTGCCAGTTGTATCAGCGCAGTGCTGATATTTTCCTCGGCGTGCCGTTCAATATCGCCTCCTACGCCTTGCTGACAATGATGGTCGCGCAGGTGACTGGGCTACAGCCGGGTGATTTTGTCCATACATTTGGCGACGCACATCTCTATACCAATCATCTGGAGCAAGTGGAGATCCAGCTGGAACGAGAGCCGTTGCCGCTGCCGCATATGTGGCTGAATCCGGAAGTGAAAAACATTTTTGATTTTCGCTTTGACGACTTTGAGTTGCGTCACTATCAGCATCACCCTCATATAGCTGCCCCCATCGCAGTCTGAACTTATGGCTCATCCGCAGCTCAGTCTAATTTGTGCGCTTTCTCGCAACCGCGCTATTGGTATTAATAACCAATTGCCCTGGCATCTGCCGCGGGACCTGGCCCATTTCAAGGCGGTGACTATGGGGCACCCAATCATCATGGGACGCAAAACCTTTGATTCTATTGGTCGCCCATTGCCAGGGCGGCACAATATCGTGGTCAGTCACCAACGCGAATGGGCGCGGGAAGGTGTTACGGTTGTAAACAATTTGATCGACGCGATTGCATGCGCAACTGAGATGGCGCAAAGCGCCGGCCAGCGTGAAATTATGTTGATCGGCGGCGCAAGCCTTTATGAGCAGGCACTACCGCTGGCGCAACGGTTGTATCTGACCGAGGTGCATGTTGATATTCCTGGTGACGCTTTTTTTCCGGTATTTGCTTCCGACGAATGGTCGGAAGTTTGCCGGGAAGAATGGTCGGCCGATGATAAAAACTCGTTTTCCTGTGCTTTTGTTGTCTATGAACGGTTTAGGTTTTAACGCCAAATTTTAATAACGGAGATGACGTTTAATCGCACTTTTCGTCAACTGCATAAGTGTTTGTTACCGACGTGTTACCGTTCTTCAGGGAAGTGAGTCCTAGGTGTTACTAAAAGTTATGCTGTGAGGCGGGCGCCAAACAGTGACTTGATAAACATTTGTATGTTGCGAATAGCTCCTTTTAAAATGCGCAGCTCTGAGTTTTGGCCCAGTCACTCTCACAAGTTTCTGAAGGCATCTTCCTGTGGTGTTTTCAGTTGACGTCTTTATTTACCGTAAGCACCCGAGTTGGGGGGAATATGAAGAAGCAGCGAATTAAAGCTGTGGCACTGTCCACAGTGATAACTGCCGGAGCGGTTTTTGCTGGCTCGTCGTTCGCAGACCAGTCGCTTGAGGCCGTTTTGGCAGTGGGTCAGTCCAAGGTTGCGGATGCGCAAAAATCCCAAGTGCGCATCAACAAGCTGCAGGATGAGACCTCTGATCTGATTGCTAAATTTAAGCAGGTCAGCAAAACCATCGAAGGTTTGCGTGTCTATAACGCTCAGCTCGATAAACAGCTGTCAAGCCAGCGCGACATCATGGCCAGACTGGACGAATCCACCAGCCAAGTCACCGTTATCCAGCGTCAAATTCAACCGCTCGTTCTGGAAATGTTGGACGCGATTGAACAATTTGTTCAACTGGATGCCCCCTACCGCAAAGAAGACCGTCTTGAGCGAATCGCCAAAGTGCGCTCTTTGATCGACAGTGCCGACGTGACGATCGCTGAGAAATTCCGCCAGGTACTGGAAATCTACAGCATTGAATCTGAATACGCGCGCAAAGTGGACACCTACGAAACCACTTTGAATGTGGGTGGCCAGGATCTGCAGGTCAATGTGGTTGCAATCGGCCGCGTGGCGTTGATGTATCAAACAATGGACGGATCTTTGACTGGCGTGTGGGATACAAAGGCGAAGCAGTGGGTAGAGCTTGATTCGGGCGAGTACAAAAATGCTGTCCGCAACGCTGTCCGCATCGCTCAGAAAAAAGCCCAGAATGACATTATGCTCCTGCCTATTGCTGCTCCGGAGGCTGCAAAATGAGAGTTTTTGCTAAAAAGAACATTCTTAGAATAGCGGCCGCAGGCGTATTGCTTTTTGCTGGCGCGGTACAGGCCCAAGATAATAAGGCCACTTCACTTGACCAGCTGTTGCAAATGATGAAGGAAAGTAAGGTTCGCGAGAGCCAAGAGCATCAGCAGCGGGAAGCAGAATTCCTGCGTGAGAAAAATCAGCGCGCCTCATTGCTGGCAAACGCTGAGAAAACTCGCGCTCAAGAGGAAGCCCGCTCCGCAGAGCTGGAAGCGGCTTACGAGAAGCAGGATCTGCAAATTAAAGCACTGCGAGCTCAATTAGATGAGCGTATGGGTTCTCTGAAAGAACTGTTTGGCCACTTGAAAACCGCTTCAGGTGATTTGCAGGCCAACTTGAAAAATTCACTGGTTAGTTTGCAATATCCTGGCCGCGCGGATTTTGCTACCGAGCTGTCCAAAAAAATGGACAGTGAAACCAGCTTGCCGACTCTCGAGGAAATTGAGCGTCTGATTTATGAAATTCAGCGCGAAACTGTTGAAGCAGGCAAAGTTGTTCGCTTTAAAGCCAAAGTTGCCAGCGCTGACGGTCAACAAAGTGAACAAGATGTCGTTCGTATCGGTAACTACGGTGCGATTTCCGACGGCAAATATCTGTTCTTTAGCGCTGGTTCAGACACTTTGAATGTTCCTCGCATGCAACCAGGTGGCTTGCCCGATCCTTCTAAACTGGAAAATGCAACTTCCGGCTTCACACAAGTGGGTGTAGACCCGACTTTGCCGCTGGGTGGCGAAATCATGCAAATTATGGTTGCTCGCCCCGATCTGAAAGAGCGTTTGTCACAAGGTGGTCTGGTGGGTTACATCATCATCTTTGGTTTGGGCGGTATCGGTTTGATCCTTATCATCTGGCGCTTCGTAGCCTTGACCATTATCGGCGGCAAAGTATCCAAACAGCTCAAAGCCAATCGAGCCAGCACTGATAATCCGCTCGGTCGAGTGTTGAAAGTTGCGGAAGAAAACCCGGCTATCGATACGGAATCACTTGAATTGAAGCTTGAAGAAGCGGTCCTAAAAGAGCGTCCATCAATCGAAAGCGGATTGAATATGATCAAGATCATATCCATGGTCGCACCTTTGATGGGTCTGTTGGGTACAGTGACCGGTATGATTCAAACCTTCCAGGCGATTACAGATTTCGGTGCGGGCGATCCTAAGCTGATGGCAGGCGGTATCTCTACTGCGCTGGTAACCACCGTTCAAGGTTTGATCGTGGCAATTCCGACAGTATTCATGCATACCATTCTCAGCGGTAAAGCCAAGCGTATCGTTCACGTATTGGAAGAACAGAGCGCCGGAATCATTGCAGAAAAAGCAGAAAGCAAATAACAGGAGGTAATCCATGTCCTGGTCATTGTCGGAAGCTTTGGAAACCGTTCAGACGTTTGTAGCGTCTGGCGGTCCGGTATTACTGGCTATCGCAGCGCTCACTTTTGTCCTCTGGACTTTGATTTTTGAGCGTCTCTGGTTTTACCGCGGCGGACTGCGCTCGATGGTTAAAAGAACTGTGAGTACGTGGGATGCGCGTTCCGAACGTAAGTCCTGGAACGCCCATCAGATCCGCACAGCGATGCTCTCTCAGGTCACTTCAAGCATTCGAGCCAATTTGGACCTGATAGGCACCATCACCGCACTTTGTCCATTGTTCGGATTGTTGGGTACTGTGTCGGGCATGATTGAGGTTTTTAACGTGCTGGCGACTACAGGTGGTGCTGACGCTAAATCCATGGCCGGCGGTGTGAAGCAGGCTACTATCCCGACAATGGCGGGAATGGTGGCCGCAATTTCCGGCGTGTTCGGTGGCACAGTGGTGAATCAGATTGCCGATCGTGAAGCCCAATTATTGGAAGACCATCTCACGATGGACCATTAATCGCTTTCCCTTTAACTAGAGCCGGTTTTATCAACCGGCCCGTTTTCAAAGAGAAGTAACCATGAGCAGCAGGAAATCATCCGCTGATGAAGATCTGGGAGCCACGATCGACCTGACTCCTATGCTCGACGTGGTATTTATCATGTTGATTTTCTTTATTGTGACGGCCACTTTTATCAAGGAGCCGGGCGTTGAAATAGATCGGCCTGATGCCAATACTGCAGCCGTTAAAAACGCCAAAATCCTCATTGCTATCAATGCTGACAACAAAGTGTGGATTGATAAAAACGAGATAGATCCGCAATTTGTTAAAGATCAGATAGAACTGTTGTTGGCGGATAATCCGAAAAGCCCCGTTATCATTCAGGCGGACGCTAAATCCAGCATCAAGATGTTGAATGAAGTTGCCCAGGCGGCACGCTCGCTTGGCATCGCCGATGTCTCCATCGCAGTGCAGAAGGAGTAATCGTATGAGTTTTGCGAGATATTTAACCGCTGGTGCTTTAGCGCTGGGTGTGACTCTCGGTTTGCTGTTGCTGATGCACGTGTTGATCCAGACGAATATCAAAGGACCTGGCGAAGTCATTGAGTTCAAAGTTCCCGACATAGTCATGCCGGAGCGTCAAATAGAAACCAAATTTGATGTTAGCAAGCCTGAAAAACCGCAGGAGGTGGAAACTCCGCCTCCAGATATACCGCAGCCACAGTTTGATACTCCGGATGCAACAAACGAAGGTATCGCGATTGAAACTAAATTCGACGCGAAACCTACCATCACTGGTCCCACAGGATTTGGCGATGGCGATATGATTCCACTGACCGTTGTTCAGCCTGACTATCCCCGCCGAGCGGCGCAAACAGGGAAAGAAGGCTATTGCACCATCGAGTTTACGGTTGCCGCAAATGGCACCACGAAAGATGCTTTTGTTGCCGATTGCCCGGATTCCGTGTTCCAAAGTGCGGCACTTAAGGCGGCAGAGAAGATCAAATACAAACCCCGTGTTGTAGATGGTCAGCCTGTTGACGTGCCCGGGGTACAGTATAAGTTCCTGTTCCAGATGGCCAAAGAATGAGTGGTAGCAAGATGAACAAAGCTCTTGGATTAAAAATCGCGGGTGTTGTTACTGCGGTTGTTGGTTTGGGCCTGACCAGCCTGCCCTCAGTCGATGTAGCAGGTGTTCGATTTGTCGATAATGCTGCGCTCGCTCAGGCGCCCGCAGCTGCGACCAAACTGCCGGGTTGTAAAGCACCTCCCGAGAAGCGTCGCTTAAAAGCACTGGATCAAAAGTTCTTCAAAAAAGTCGCGGAAGTAGACGCTTTGATGAGTCCTGAGCCAGATAAATCAGGCAAAGCTCCTGAGCCGAATTACAAAGCAGCATGGCCAAAGCTAAAGACACTTGTTGATAGGTGTGATGATTGTAATGAATACGAATGGGCGCAGTTATATCAGCGCGCGGCAGTCGTTCAATACAACTTGGACAATATTCCGGGTGCGATCGATTACTTCAAAAAGGTATTGTCCAAGTCGCCGAATATCCCCGAGACGCTCGAAGCGCAATTGACTTATCAAATCGCGCAGCTGCTGACCTCTGTAGAAAAGTATCAGGACGCGTTGGATCATTTCTCCAAGTGGGAAGCGCTCTGTCCAGCGGTAGTGCCGGATGATTATTTCTATTATCGCGCGCAAAATCTTTATCTTTTGAATCGTAAAGATGATGCTTTGAAAGAGGTGGCAAAGTCGATCAACCTGGCTAAACAGAAAGGTGAAAAGCCGCGGGAAGGTTGGTACAAGCTGCAATTAGCGATTAATGTCGATAAAGAAGACTACAAATCGGCCGAAAAAGTGGCTGAAGCTCTCGCAGTGGATTACACAGACCTCAGAGGTCTTGCGCAGCTCGCTTCCATCTACGGCATGAATGGCAAAGAAAAAGAGCAGATGGCATTGATGGACACGCTGTATGTCGCTGGTGCTCTGGATAAAGAAAACCAGTATAAAAATCTTGCTTATTTGTTTCTGGGTGCGGAGGCTCCCTATCTGGCAAGCAAGGTCATGAAGAAAGGCATCGACTCCAAAGCGGTTACTCGCGATGCGAAAAACCTGGAAATCTGGGCGGTTTCTTTGACACAGGCGCAGGATCTGAAAAATGCCTTGCCCGTGATGGAAGAAGCGGCGCAGAAGATGGACAACGGCAAAATTTATGCGACTCTGGCGGCGATCTATTTGAACGCGGATAAGTACGATGAAGCGGTATCGGCTGCACGAAAAGCGCTTAATAAAGGTGGATTGCGCAGTCAGGGCGAAGTGCATATGTATATGGGTTCTGCTTATCTGAGCCTGAAAAAATATGACGAGTCCATTAAAGCGCTCAAAGAGGCGGTTAAAGACGAGAAATATAAGACACACGCTCAAAATCTGATGAAGTACGTACAGACTGAGAAAACGCGCGAAGAAGGCCTGAAAAACGCCAATCTCGATGCTTGATTTGCACACGTCTTAGCAGCTTGTAGCAGAAACTAAAACCCCCGGTTTGTTAGCAAACCGGGGGTTTTTTTTAGCGTGGGATGAGCAAAACTCTTAATCAGCCACTATTCGTGGCTGAGCTTCTCCAACTTTTCCAAATCGCGTACGGCGCCCATATCAGCGCTGGTTGCCAACAAGGGGTAGGCTTTTAATGCAGCGCTGACTTGGCGAGGACGCGGATTTTTTGGCTTCCAACCGACTATGTTTTGCTCCTGACGCCGCACAGCCAACTCTTCTTCACTGAGGAGTACGTTAATACTGCGGTTAGGGATATCGATTTTGATGCGGTCGCCATCGCGTACCAAGCCAATGGCGCCACCGGAAGCTGCTTCGGGACTGACGTGGCCGATGGACAGACCGGAGGTGCCGCCCGAGAAGCGTCCGTCGGTCAGCAATGCACAGGCTTTACCCAGTCCTTTGGATTTTAGGTAGGAAGTCGGGTAGAGCATTTCCTGCATGCCGGGACCGCCTTTCGGTCCTTCGTAACGCACAATCACCACGTCACCGGGTTTTACCAAGCCGTCCAAGATGTGCTGCACTGCTTGATCCTGGGATTCGGTGACATGCGCTGTGC
>JBQGED010000116.1:0-2375 GCA_052039425.1 Sphingobacterium griseoflavum
CCATACCGAACTCAGAAGTGAAACGATGCATCGCCGATGGTAGTGTGGGGTCTCCCCATGTGAGAGTAGGTCATCGTCAGGCTTCTAATACCAACGCCCCGGTCAGTAATGTCCGGGGCGTTTCCTTTTGGGACTGAAAAAAGCCCAATCGCACCGCAAAAGTAAGCATCCGGCGCTATTTAAGCGATTAAAAGCTCAGCTCAACAGGGTGTGAACTCTGCAATCGCTCCTTTGCCTATCCCTTCGAACGCTTTTATCTTGATTGAAATTAAGCAAAAGCGATCAAATGGTCTGCATCGACTTTAATGCTGATCTGGTACCCAATTTCGAAATTGTGATGACTGGGTAGGGCTGCTTCTATATAAGATCCGGTGGGTAATAGCAGCGTATAGAGTGTGGATGTCCCGGCAAAGATTTTTCTGCAAACTACTGCTTTGTAAGGGCTGTCCGCACTTTCCGTAATGTCATCCGGCCGTAAAAGCACTTCAACAGCTGTATTTGGCAGCCATGGATATTGCTTGGGGCTTTGTAATAAGCCTAATTCCGTTTCAATAGTGTTGGCGTCCCTTACAAAGCCGGGAAGAAAAACACCTTGGCCAATAAATCCTGCAACGTATCGTGTTTGAGGTTCATGATAAAGGCTGAAAGGTATATCCCACTGTTCTAATTTGCCTTTGTGCAAGACTCCAATTTTGTCGGCAAAAGCAAATGCTTCCTCCTGATCATGAGTGACCATGATGGCGGAGATCCCCCGTTTTTTTAATATTTCCCTAACTTCCAATGCCAGTCCTCGGCGCAATTCAGCATCGAGGCTGGATAAGGGCTCGTCTAGCAATAAAAGATTGGGAGACGGTGCAAGCGCGCGGGCGAGTGCCACCCTCTGTTGCTGGCCTCCTGATAATTCGTGAGGATAGCGATGGCCGAAGCCTGTGAGCTGAACCAGCTCAAGCAGTTCATCACAGATGACCTCCTTGGCGCGGGCCGATAGTTTATGCAAACCAAATGTGATGTTCTGGCATACGGGGAGGTGAGGGAAGAGGGCATAGTCCTGAAATACCATGCCGATATTACGTTTCTCTGGCGCTAGATGTACTGAAGGCGTGCTAAGTGTTTTTCCGTGTAAGGCGATAGAACCAGATTCGAGAGGATGGAATCCGGCAATTGCTCTTAACACCGTGGTTTTGCCGCAACCGCTGGATCCCAATAAACAGCCGATTTCACCCGCCTCAAGAGCAAAACTCAAATTGTCGACGACAGGTGGAACTTCGGGATTTGGGTCGTAACGACATAAGATATTTTGTACCTGGAGCAGGTGGGGCATGAATCAATTCGCCGCCTCTTCCGCGAGAAATAACATCAATGCTTTTTGCGCATGAAGGCGATTTTCCGCTTCGTCCCAAATCACAGAATATCGGTCGTCTTCGAGTAAATCCGCGCTGACTTCTTCCCCTCGATGAGCAGGAAGACAATGCATGAAAATCGCATCCGCCTTGGCGAGGGACATAAGCTCGTGATTCACTTGATAACCGGCGAAGCTCGCCTCTCGCGCTTTTTGTTCTTCTTCCTGTCCCATGCTCGCCCATACATCCGTTACCAACCAGTCGGCGTCTTTCGCGGCCTCCTGTGGCTCGCGGACGAGCGTTACGTACTGTTTATGTTTTTCCATTAATGCCGCATCCGGTTCGTATCCTTCAGGACAGGCGACGACCAATTCAAAACCGCACAGCGCGGCAGCATTCATATAGGAGTGGCACATGTTATTGCCGTCGCCAATCCAGGCGACTTTTTTGCCCTTGGGGCTGCCTCTGTGCTCGACGTAGGTTTGAATATCCGCCAACAGCTGGCATGGGTGAAAACTATCCGTCAACGCATTGATAACCGGTACGGAAGAATAGCGGGCAAAGCGTTCGATTTTTTCGTGTTCGAATGTTCGGATCATAATCATATCCACCATTCTCGAAAGGACTCTGGCAGAATCTTCGATAGGTTCTCCGCGACCCAGCTGCGTATCTTTGGGAGACAGAAATAATGCGGCGCCACCGAGTTGCGTCATGCCGGCTTCAAAAGACACCCGGGTTCGCGTGGAGGATTTTTCGAAGATCATGCCCAGGACTTTATTTTTGAGTGGCTCGATAACTTCGCCTCTACGCCAGGATTTCTTCAGCGTGATTGCTCTTTCGATAATCGTCTGTAGCTCCGCAGCGGAAATGTCCTGCAGGGTCAAAAAATGTCTCAGTGCCATAGTCTTACTCCGCCTGGCGGCTTTTGATCAGATCCACGAGAATACGTACGATTTCATCCGCTTGGTCGTCAGTGATGATAAGTGGCGGCAACAAACGGATGGTGCTGCCCGCAGTGACGTTAATCAGCAAACC
>JBQGED010000117.1:0-3825 GCA_052039425.1 Sphingobacterium griseoflavum
CGCCGGTTTGATATCGGCGTGGGCAAAACCCTGCTGGTGGGCATAGGCCAACCCGCGCGCAACTCGTTCAATAACGTAAAGCGCGTTATCGAACGGCATGCGTCCGTTTTGGCGTAGGTGCTCCTTCAGGGAATCACCTTAGATATATTCCATGGTGATAAAAGCTGTTTCACCATCGCGGTCGAAATCGTAGACGGTAACGATATTAGGGTGCGACAGCGTCTGTGCTTTTTTCTCCTCGCGTTGCAGTGATTGCAAAGCGCCCGGCAAGCGCCGGCACTCATCGTTGAGCACCTTGATGGCGATCAGCGAGTCGCTGTCTTCCATTTCTTCGCGCAGCAGGTCTTTCGCCAGATAGACCTTACCCATGCCGCCTTCGCCCAGAGTCTGCAACAGGACAAAGCGTTCCTTGAGCACTTTCATGCCTTGGTATTGCTCGGCAATACGGCGCTCCAGGTGGGCGAAAACGCTATCTGAGGCGCGGCGAATATCCGGGTTGACGACGGTGGTCTTGGCGCTGTGAACCGGATCGACGAAGGTGTTGTTCGGATTCGCCGATGGGCGAACACGCGGATTTGCCTGAATGCGAGTGGCATTGGGATTGGGCGCGGGGCGCGTACGGTCGTCTTGTTCGGGTAAAGTGCGCGGGCGTGTTGGTGTGGGCTGTGTTGATTCTACCGAGCGCTCACCACGCGACTGAGTGGCAGCGACATCACCTGTGCCATCACCATCTGGAGAGCGGCGTCGCGTTGCATCCGGGGAATCATCCATAGGTACGCGTTTATGGGTGGGATTTTCGTTGTCCATCGCTCCACACTCGATCAAGCAAAGCGGCATAGTAGCCCCGCGGGCGCTGCCAGACAAACGCGGCAGCCTCGTGGCCGGTCACTAATCCGAACTCGTCTCCTGCAACCCCGACGCCTGAATCATGGCGCGCAATGTTTTGGATTTGAATTCGCGTTCATATAACACGGCAACTACCACGGCCACCGCCAGCACAAACAACCACAAGCTGAACACCCAAGCCAGCACCGAAAGAGAAAAATAATAAGCGCGCAAACCATAGTTGTAGCTCAGGCCGGCCTCATCAATGACTTTGGACGCGTGGCGGGCGAACTGCTCCGCCTCGGGAGTGGGTGTGGAATATAACGGCGCCGCGCCGAGCATGATGGCGCAGAAACCGTATTGCCGCATGGACCAGGTGAATGTGAAAAAGGCGTAGATATAAATCAGCAGCAACAGCATGACTTTGAATTGCAGTTGCAAAGGCGTTTGGCCGAGGCGGGAGAATGGCACGGTCATCAAGGTGGCGTGAACTGTCTCGACAGAAGCGAGGGTGGTGACCAAACCGGCAATGATCAACATGGCCGTGGACGCAAGGAAACTGGCGTTGCGCTCGAGGCTGGATAACAAGGATGCGTCGGTGATGCGATTCTCCCGGCGCAGCACGGAAAACATCCATTGCTTACGATAAAAGTGCAGTACGGACGAAATACAGAAAGACGTGCGCGCCTGTCGTTTTGCAAAGGCGGCATAACCGGCCCAACAGCCCAGCAGCCATAAAGCCGCGAATAAATCCAAACCGTACAACGTCAGCCAATCTGCCATCGCAATCACTCTCTCGCAAATCCCGTCTCTCGTACAACCAATCGCACCACTGCCTGCTACAGTATCGTCCAAGCGGCGCGCTTTGTTCGAAACGCGGCGCAATATAACCACTTTCGTCGCCCGCTGACAGCCGCGTCACCCTCTGCGGGAGCGCATATTCAAAAGCGCTGATTTGTCGAGTGCGCATATGCAAGGTTGAATTCAAAACTGTAGCGGCGGCAAAATGCGAAATCCGCCTGTCGTCAGCGGACTTTCAATGCAACTTCAGAGGCGCTCTATGCAAGAAGCCAAACCCCTGTCCCACCCCGCATTCCAGTTTATCCGCAGCGAAGCCGTTCCCTCCCTCAAATTGACTGTCGAAGAATATGAGCACAAAGCAACCGGAGCCCGGCATTTCCATCTGAGCGCCGACAACTCGGAAAACGTATTCCTGGTCGCCCTGCGGACGGTGCCGCAGGACTCAACGGGGGTTGCGCATATTCTGGAACACACCGCCCTGTGCGGCAGCGAGCGCTATCCGGTGCGGGACCCGTTCTTCATGATGACCCGGCGCTCTCTCAACACCTTTATGAATGCGTTCACCAGCTCCGACTGGACTGCTTACCCCTTTGCCAGCGTCAACCGCAAGGATTTCGGCAACCTGTTGGAGGTGTATCTGGATGCGGTGTTTTTCTCACGCCTTGACCCGCTGGACTTTGCGCAGGAAGGTCACCGACTGGAATTCGCCGAAGCCGATAATCCCAACTCGGAGCTGCTGTTCAAAGGCGTGGTGTACAACGAAATGAAAGGCGCCATGAGTTCGGTAACTTCCATGCTCTGGCACACCCTCAGCAAATATCTGCACCCGGCGACGACCTATCACTTCAACAGCGGCGGCGAGCCGGATTGCATACCCAATCTGACTTATGAACAGTTGGTGCATTTCTACAAAACCCACTACCACCCCAGCAACGCCATTTTCATGACCTACGGCGATATTCCCGCCCAGGAACATCAGACCAAATTCGAAGAATTGGCCCTCAAGCGCTTTGAGCGTCTGGACAAGGTGGTGGCAGTGCCCGATGAACAGCGCTATTACGCGCCAGTGCGGGTGGAAGAGCGCTATCCCCTGGCAGAGGACGAGAACAGCGGCAATAAGACTCATGTGGTTATGGCTTGGCTGCTCGGCCATAGCGCCAATTTAGAGAGCGCGTTTGCCGCCAATCTGCTTTCCAGCGTGTTGCTGGACAACAGCGCCTGCCCGCTGCTGCAAGCGCTGGAAACCACCGAACTCGGCAACGCGCCCTCCCCGCTCTGCGGTCTCGACGATTCGCAGAAGGAACTGGCGTTTGTGTGCGGCCTGGAAGGTTGCGCAACTGAAGACGTGGATGCCGTAGAAAAACTGATACTCGATACCCTTGAGAAGGTGGCGCAAGATGGTATTCCCCAGGAAGACGTGGAAGCCGCGCTGCATCAATTGGAACTGCATCAGCGGGAAATCGGCGGAGACAGTTACCCATACGGTCTGCAGCTCATCATGAATGCGTTGACCGCGGCGACCCACCGCGGCGATCCGGTTGCCATGCTCAATGTGGACGTAGCCCTGAACACGCTGCGCAGCGCCATCAAAGATCCGGATTTCATCAAGCAACAGGTGCGCAAACTGCTGCTCGACAACCCGCACAGGGTGCGGCTGAGCCTGGTGCCGGACCCCGCCATAGCCGCGCGCAAAGAGCAGGCGGAAAAAGACCGTTTGGCGACCATCAAAGCCGAACTCTCCGATACCGAAAAACAAACCATAGTCGAGCGCGCCGCCGCATTGCTCGAACGCCAGGCCCGTCAGGACGACGAATCCATACTGCCGAAAGTCACCTTGCAGGACGTGCCGGCAGCGGAACCCGATCTGCAGGCTAATCATCTGGAACTGCCGCGCAGCAAACGTCCTCTGGCGAGCTACGACGTCGGCTCCAATGGCTTGGTGTACCAGCAGGTGGTGGTGGAGATGCCCGAACTGTCCGAACAACAGCTTGCGGTTCTGCCCTATTACACCAGTTGTATCACCGAGCTCGGTGTCGGCAGTAAAAGCTATCTGGAAGTGCAGCGCTGGCATGCCCGGGTTTCCGG
This sequence comes from Sphingobacterium griseoflavum, assembly GCA_052039425.1. GTDB lineage: Bacteria > Pseudomonadota > Gammaproteobacteria > Pseudomonadales > Cellvibrionaceae > UBA5868. Next base: position 3,712 of record JBQGED010000117.1, read on the forward strand.
CGGAGTGAATGCCTTCAGCAGCATCCGCAGTACAGTCGACGACATCCACAGCACCAACCAGTTTTTAACTTTTTCCGGCAAAGCTCTGGTGCGCAACCACGATGCCTTATGCGA
>JBQGED010000118.1:0-2233 GCA_052039425.1 Sphingobacterium griseoflavum
AATGCAGGCCGCCGAAGGTTTTGGGTGTGGCGGACGCTTCGATGGGGCGAGTGCGCCGCAACACCGCCTTGATGCGCGCGCTCAGCTCTCGCGGGTTGCAGGGCTTGGCGAGATAGTCGTCTGCGCCCATTTCCAACCCCAGAATCCGGTCGATATCGTCGCCGCGTCCGGTGAGCATAATGACCGGTATGGCGGAAAACTGCCGCAGTTGCTTCAGCACATCGAGCCCCGAAATTTTCGGCATCATAATATCCAGCACCACGACATCGGTTTTGCCGCTATCGCGCAGCTGCAGCAGCGCTTGTTCGCCATCTGCGGCGGTCGCAACAGCAAAACCCTCTCCGGTCAAATACTCACTGAGTAACTGACACAAATACTCGTCATCGTCGACGAGCAGTACCTGGGCTTGGTCTTGGGTAATGGATGTCGTGGTCATGGGAAAAATGTATCCGAAGGTGCAGTGAGGTGCTGTGTCTTTACACAACTTTACATCAGCTTAACCCTACTTTGCAGGGCGTGGGACGATACTGACATCACGGTCAAACAGAAACCCCTGGAGAACATTTTTATGAAACGTTTAATGACTTCCGTATTGTTGAGCGCAACTCTCTTAACCGGTGCTACCGCTTATGCCGGTCCTGGCTATGGTCACGGTGTCGGTAAAGATCATGTCCATTTTCTTGCCAAAAAACTGGATTTGACGGATGAGCAAAAAGCGGCAGTTGAAGAAATTCACCGCTCCTACGATAAAAATGGCAAGGCGGACAAAAAGCACGACAAGCGCGCTTTCAAACACGGCTTTGCAGATCTCGACCCGACTTCTCCCGACTACACCCAGCGCGTAGCGGAAATAGCGCGGGAGCAGGGCGCGAAGGTGGAGCAGGCCATTATTCAGCGCGGTGAAATCCATGCGAAGGTGTATGAAGTACTGACGCCGGAACAGCGGGAAAAATTGGCAGCTCTGAAAGAGAACCGTAAAAAACGCGGTGAAAAAAGCGAGCGCGTCACTCGATAAATCAAGCCGATAAATTATCGGTATAGACTCTCTCCTCTCGGGAGGAGAGAGTCATGCCAAAGTTCACTCATCCGCACCACCAAGGCCTGAAAACCATTATTGCGCGAGGGGCTGAGGTGTTTTTGCAACCCCAATTCCTGCAGTAGATCCCGCCAAACCTGGACATCGAGCATACGCTCTCCTTCCTGTGCTACCTGAGTCAGCAACAGAGCGGCAAGGCCGTTGATAATGCGACTGTCGCTATCGAAATAAAAATCACCGTCCTGCCGGCATAGCCACGCATCGGCGCTGCAGCCGCGGATCTTATTTTCGGGTAAGCGCAACTCGGGCTTAGGCTGAATTTTCCCGCCCCATTCCATCAAATTGCGGTATTGCGTCTGCCACTGCCGGTGTTCACGCAGTGCTGCAATATTTACCGAGGAGAGATCGTCTTGTTTCATGCGGTTTATTTAGTGCGATAACTGAAAAAGTTTTTTTGCATTTGCGGTGGTACGCTCGGCGATCAGCTCAATGGATTCATCACGCAGTTCCGCCAGGATGCGGGCCACTTCGCGTATTTGTAACGGTGTGTTGCGTTTGCCCTGGTGGCCCTGCAGCGGCATATCCGGCGCGTCGGTTTCCAGCACCAATGATTCCAAGGGCAATTCTTTAGTAGCCATACGAGTTTTATTGGCGCGTTCATAAGTGATAGTGCCACCTATGCCCAGATAAAAACCCATTCTCCAATATTGCTCCGCCTGCTCGCGGCTGCCGCTGTAGGCGTGCAGAATTCCTCCGCTCGTTAAAGGATAGTTTTTCAAGCGGCGCAACATGGCGTTATGCGCTCGCCGACAATGCAAAATGATGGGTTTACCGCAGGTTTGCGCGACTTCCAGGTGCGCGGTTAACACCGCTTCCTGCAGGAATTCATCGCCGTCGATAAATTGGTCCAGGCCACATTCACCGATAGCGATACATTGGGGCGTTTGCGCGAGCGTGATTAGGTCTTCCTTCAGTTGTGTTAATTGGTGCTGGAGACCCTGCCGACTGACATTGCCTTGCAACCAGCAGGGGTGCAGCCCAGCGGCAAAATAAATCCCATTATTGTCTTTGCACAAGTCGCGCATCCGCGGCCATTGCTCTGGTTGTACTCCGGGAATCAACATATGGCGAATACCCTGCGCGCGACAATCGCGCCACAGCTCCTGGCGGTCCGCATCAAAATCCTCAAAATCAAAA
>JBQGED010000119.1:0-13513 GCA_052039425.1 Sphingobacterium griseoflavum
CAGCGACCGGCGGTGTTTATCGGTATTGACTCCCCCGACTTCAATCTTGATCTCGAATTGTCCCTGCGTCAGGCGGGGATTAAAACCGTGCATTATGTGAGCCCGTCGGTATGGGCGTGGCGGCAGGGACGCATAAAAAAAATCAGCCGGGCAGTGGATCTGATGTTGACGCTGCTGCCGTTCGAGGCGGATTTTTATCGCAACAACAATGTTCCGGTGGCTTATGTCGGCCATCCGCTGGCAGATACAATTCCGTTACAGCCTGATCCTGCTGCGGCTGTCGAAACTCTGCAATTGGGCGAGCAAATAAAAGGCAACAAAATTGTCGCGCTTCTGCCAGGAAGTCGCGCCGCTGAAGTGGCACGCATGGGTCCATTGTTTTGGCAAGTTGCTGAGTATTGCGCCGCCCGCCAAAAAAATCTGGTGTTTCTTGTGCCTTCGGCGAATGCCGCCCGGCACCAACAGCTTGAAGAACAGCTGCGGGAGTTGTCATCACATCTGCCGATCCACGTGATTGAAGGACAGTCTCACAAAATCATGGAAGCTGCGGACGTTGTCATCATGGCCTCGGGTACTACCACCTTGGAAGCGATGTTGCTCAAGCGTCCCATGATCGTGGTGTATAAACTCGCTGATCTCACCTACCAAATATTGTCGCGATTGGTGAAAGTGAAATACATCAGCTTGCCGAATCTGCTTGCGAATAAATCGGTGGTACCAGAATTTATTCAAGAGCGCGCAACGCCTGTTGCCGTCGGCGACGCATTGCTGAATTACCTGAATAATCCGAGCACAACAAAAAAGCTGATGGCGACATTTCACGATTTGCATGCGCAACTGAAACAGAATTCAGATGAGCAAGCAGCACAAGCCATAGCCAAACTTATTCGCGGCGAGGTGGAGCTGTGACGAATATCGGATTGATGGCTGGAGTGGATGAGGTCGGCAGGGGGCCGCTGGCGGGGGACGTGGTGGCGGCGGCAGTGATCCTCAACGATAAAAAACCGATCGCAGGCTTAGCGGATTCGAAAAAGCTGTCCGAGAAAAAACGCGAATCCTTGTTCCAAGAAATTCGAGATAAAGCTATCGCATTTTGCGTTGCGCGTGCCAGCGTGGCGGAAATCGATCAGCTCAATATTTTGCACGCGAGTCTATTGGCCATGCGCCGCGCAGTGGAAGGTCTGCATATAGAGCCTCACCATGTGTTGGTGGATGGTAATCGCCTACCGCAGTGGCGCTATTCCAGCGAAGCGGTGATTCAGGGCGATGCGTCCGTCGCCGCGATTAGCGCAGCGTCAATTCTGGCGAAGGTTACTCGCGATAGAGAAATGTGTGAATTGGATGACCTCTATCCTGGCTATGGCTTTGCCGTTCATAAGGGGTATCCGACCAAGCTCCATCTTGCTGCTTTGCAATCTATGGGGCCGACGCCGATCCATCGCCGCGGCTACGCCCCTGTGCGTCAAGCTCTGGCGCAGATTCCACTTCCACTTTTTTGATTCTTGCCGCCACTTCTACCGCTATTTTTCTGGCATTTATTAATATCGCCTTTCTTACGTCAAAATTTCGTCGCGCAAATCGGCAAAACTTGATGTATCCCTCATTTTATCGACTATACCTAAATTACACGTTATCGATCATCGCTTGTTGGGGGCGCGGTTCGCTTGGGCGGTGACGGGTCAATAACAACAATAATGTGTAGTGGTGAGTGGACATGGTAAAACAAAATAGACATTCAGCGCCCGTGTGGTGGAACCCTTGGTTCAACCTGTATCGGGAATGGTTGCAGCAACTCCTAATTCCTAATAATGAGTCTGTTATGCGCCGTTTTATACGTCATCCTTCGGATATGCCAATCGACTTTCAAATCAATGAAGATAGTCCTCCGGTCGCTCGCAAGATGCGCGATGTGAGTCAGGGAGGGCTGTGTTTCAATGCCGACCGCCCGATGCAGCGGGGCGCCCACATCCGAATCCATATTCCGATTTCATTGCCGGTCGGAAATGAGCAGCGCCCTTTCGAAGCCGAAGGTGTGGTTGCCTGGTGTCGGAAAGAGGGTGACAGTTATGCGGTCGGTGTGCAGTTCGACGATCAGTCGACTCAGTTCGGGGTTCGCATGGTTGAACAGGTCTGCCATATCGAACATTACCGCTATGACGTGTTGCAAGAGGAAGGGCGAGAGTTGAGCAGCGAGGAAGCGGCGCGGGAGTGGGTAGAGCGTTACGCCGCCGAGTTTCCTAAATAATCGGTATCCGTGTGGTTTTTCAGGCTACCAGTAGGCGATCGTAGCGACGGCTGAGTAGGTCGTAAAACTGTTCGCGTAGAGCCAGGATCGAGGTTTTAAGGTCCGCAATTTCCTGTTCGGTAATATCCTGGCGCCCCACATAAACCTGCTTGCGAAACAGCGCGATTCTGGCGCCGTAAAGTCTCAGAGTTTTTTCCATGGTTTTTTCACCGAGCATCAGCAGCTTTGCTTCGGCGTCGGCCAATTTACGGAATTCCGTTACCAGCTCCATATTCACCTTATCCAATTCCGTTTTGCGGGCGGATGGCCAGTTTTTGCCGAAGCGGGTTGACTCAATAACCAGCGCTGAATAGCGGGCAAAACAATGATTGACGTTGCCGACTGCAGCAGAGATTTCCTCCAGAAGCGCGAGCCGACGGTTCACCGTTGTGGTATTGCTGGATGCGAGATTATGCCGGCGCTGATAAAACCAGAGGCTGGCAAGTGTGATGCCGCCGCCTAGTCCTACCTTCAAAACCGTGTCAAAGAAACGCCAGAAGTCTGTAAAGCTCATAAAAGCCCAACTCCTCTCCAGTCAAAAAAATGGCGTTTGTTAACTTCATGAGAGGTTGAGCAAAAAGCAAACCAGAAAATTAGCCGCCGGCGATTTTGACCTTAAAGCCTTTCTTTTCCAGGAACGGTTTGAGCTTTTCCCGCTGCTCGCCCTGCATCTCAATGATGCCGTCTCTCACCGTACCACCAGTGCCGCAGTATTGTTTGAGCTCTTTGGCTAGGTTCTTCAATCCGTCCTGGTCGAGGGGCAAGCCTGTGATTAAGGTGACACCTTTGCCGCCTCGGCCTTTGGACTCCCGCTGTAGACGCACCAGCGAATCCGCGCTGGGAGTCGGGGAGGGCGGTGGCGAAGGTGTTTTGGGGTGTTTGATACGTCCGGTTTCTGTCGAATAGACCAATCGCGAGGAGTCTTTCATGTGCGCTCCACTTGGAAATGACGGGGAATAGGCGGGTGAGTATAACCGAGGCTTGTCGCTTGACGCTTGCTTGGTCCGTTATAAGTCACTAGTTTGTCGCATCTTCATAAGGAGCAGCTATGTCCCAAACAGAATTGCGCAACAAGCTTTACCACATCATTTTTGGAACCGAATCGCGCGCCGGAAAATTATTCGATGTCGTTCTGATTTATCTGATTGTCATCAGTGTTGCTGCGCTTATCCTCGACTCTATGGCGCCGGAACACTCCCACTTGCGAAGTCTGCTGGCGGTAACGGAATGGGTATTTACGCTGTTGTTTACAATCGAATACCTCGTGCGCATTTACTGCTCACCGCGTCCTCTCGCTTATATGAGGAGCTTTTACGGCGTCATTGATTTGATTTCAATACTGCCGACTTATCTCGGGCTCATATTTCCTGGCGCGAATTATGCGCTGGTGGTGAGGCTGTTGCGGGTGCTGCGAATCTTCCGGGTGTTAAAGCTGGCGCGCTATGTGTCCGAGGCTAATGTACTGATCCGCTCGTTGCTGCTGGCCCGACGCAAAATACTGGTGTTCTTTTTTGTGGTGCTGGTGCTCGCCACCATTTTTGGCTCGATCATGTTTGTAGTGGAAGGGCCAGAAAACGGCTTCACTAGTATTCCCAAGAGTGTGTATTGGACAATTGTGACCATTACGACTGTCGGGTACGGCGATATAACGCCTGTTACGCCTTTGGGGCAGGTAGTCGCCACCTTGGCTATGTTGACGGGTTATTCGATTATAGCCATACCCACGGGCATAGTGACGGCGGAGTTGGCACACGAAATTCACCGTGAACGCATTGGCCGGGTCTGTAACAACTGTGGCCGCGCGGGGCATGATCAGGACGCTCGTTACTGCAAGTACTGCGGTAGTCCGTTCAGCGAATAAAACCATTAAGAGGTTCTGATTGTTTTAGCATGCAGCGGCATCGAACTCCAATCCATTTGATTTACGTGACGAGCCTAAGGCGCAACAAAGAGGTTGTGAGTGAGTGCTTATTTGATAAGTAACGGAAATTAAAAGAATTTTTATTTTCTGAAATAAAGGTAAAAAAATTTGCGCTTGTGGTGCCTTGACTATACTGAAGATATTTGTGGTGGCAGGCGCATACTAGAGGTTGTCCGTGCCACCGTTGGAAATTCATGGTGTCGACGGCTTCGAAAATGCCGCTACCCTCAGATCCGCAGTGCGGTCGTCGCTATAACAACATCTGCAGCAGCAGGGTAACTCTTGTGTGACAAATCGAACTGATTCGATCCAGTCTGCCATCGCCGAAATTGGCTCTAGCGCGTATCAAAGCAATCGTGCGCTCAATGCGCTTTTGGACTCCATGCGTGAAATCGTTCTGTATTTTGATCAGTGGGGAGTCGTTTGCCATGCGAATGCGCGAGCACATGAATGGTACGGAGACGGCCAGCTCATCGGCAAAACCTTCGTTGAGATTGCTCCTTCATGGGACGACCCCGCAGAGCGTCAACGAGAGATCATGCAGGTCTTCCGAACCCGGCGTGCGCGTTTGGAGTCGCGGGAGCGGGCTTTAGAAGCCGACCGGGATTCCTGGTTTCAGGTAGACAAGATTCCCACCACGGATGAACACGGCCGCGTCGATGGCGTTATGGTGGTCATCAGTAATGTGACTCAGGTGGTGCGACGGGAATTGGCGGTAAAGGAAAGTGAAGCGCGTTATCGCGCTTATATCGCCAACAGCTCGGATGCCATATGGCGCTACGATATCTGTCCACCGATTGATACACACCTACCGGCACCAGTGCAGACCGATCTTTTGCTGAAGCGCGCTGTGCTCGCCGAGTGTAATGAAAAGCTGGTCCGGCTCTACGGTGCGGCGAGTGCCTCCGTTTTGATGGGATTGCCGATCTATCACAATGGCTCGCCCAATATTCGCGCGGACATCACCGAATTCATTCAAAATCGCTATCGCCTGGAAGACCGCGAATACGAGCGTCACGACAATACTGGGCAAACCATTTCGTTGCAGAGTAATGCTATTGGCATAATCGAAAACGGCTTTCTTACCCGTATATGGGGCACGACACGTGACATTACGGAGAAGCGTCGCTACCTCGCCCGCATGGAATACCTTGCCAACCACGATGCACTGACCAGCCTGCCCAACCGCAGCGTTCTCTATCGCACCATGAACAAAGCCATCAAGGAGCGGGAGAGCGACCAAAAAATGGCGCTGCTCCTGATCGACCTGGATCGCTTTAAAGAAATCAACGATACCTTGGGGCATCTGGCAGGAGACAAAGTGCTCAAGCAGCTGGGGCAACGTCTGCAGGGGATGTTAAGCGAAACAAAGGGCTTGGTGGTGCGCCTCGGCGGTGATGAATTTGCCATCTTTCTGCCTAACCTGCGCAACGCGCAGCACGCGGCAGTTTTGGCGCACAAACTGCTGGACAGCATTTCCTTGGTGTTTGAGGTTGAAGGTTTGCGCACCGAAATCAGCGCCAGTATTGGCGTCGCTATTTGTCCCGATCAGGCGGAGGACGTTAGCACCTTGATGCGTTTTGCCGACGTTGCCATGTACCGTGCCAAGACCTGCCTGCAGGGTGTCGCCGTTTATGACTCCGCATTTGATCCGCATTCGCCCAAGCGGCTGGAATTGATGGGCGCTCTCGGCCGGGCGATCCGGGAGAACCAGCTGATCCTCCATTTTCAACCGAAAATATGCCTGAGTTCCAATCGAGTCTATGGTTTTGAAGCATTACTGCGCTGGAATCATCCTGAGCTTGGTTTTATCCCTCCAAATGATTTTGTGCCCATAGCCGAGCACTCCAATCTGATCTACCCGCTGACCCTTTGGGTATTGGAGAACGGCATTCGCCACTGCAAACATTGGCTGGAGCAGGGCTTCCATATCAGCATGGCAATGAACCTGTCTGCGCGTAATTTGCTGGACGACCGCATAGTACTGGACCTTAAGCGCCTGCTGCGGGAATACGATCTTCCGGGCCATCTAGTGGAGTTGGAAATTACCGAAAGCACCATCATGGCCGATCCGACCAGAGCAGAGGCCGCGCTGGCGCGCATCAATCGCCTGGGGGTGCGTCTGTCGGTGGATGATTTTGGTACTGGCTATTCATCCCTTGCCTATCTCAAGCGCTTGCCGGTGCAGACACTGAAAATCGACTCATCGTTTGTACGCTCAATGCTTAGCGACGAGCAGGATGAAATCATTGTGAATTCCACTATCCATCTTGCCCACAACCTGGGACTCAGGGTGGTCGCTGAGGGCGTGGAGACTCCGGCGGTGTATCAGAAGCTGGTGGATTTGGGCTGTGATGAAGCCCAAGGATTCTACATGGGCCGACCCTTGCCGGCGCCGGAAGCTGAGCGCTGGCTTAAAGAGTCCATGTGGGGGCTGTATCAGCCATAGGGTTAACGCACCCTAATTCAGGCGGCTGCTTTCGCGCATTTTGCGCACATCAAGAAGGCGTTGATCAATTCTCGCCCGCGCTTGGAAGTCCTTTTCATCGATGAGCTTGAGAGCATTGCGCAGCTGAATTTCCGCTTTGTCATAAATCCCTTTCAACAGAAAATATTCCGCTCGCGCCCGGTGAACATCGAGAATATGCCCCGCGAGTCCGTGCACTTCCGCCAGTAAATACCATACATAGGCATTGTTGGGATGGCGTTTAACGTGCTCCATCAGTAGTGCCTCGCACTGAGGGTAGCGCCCGGCTTCCATCAGGATTTCCGCCAGTCTGACATTCAATGGATGATTGGTGGGCTGCTGCGCCAACCCCGTGCGCAATATGTTGATGGCTTGATCCCAGTTTTGCGCTTTTGCCGCGATATCCGCCTCGGCCGCGGTGAGAATGGCCTGGTTGCTCGTCATGCCTTTGAGTGTCTGCAGTGCTTGTCGCGCCCCGGCGAGATCGCCGCTGCGGGTACGGGCCAGCACTACTCCGTAATGGGCGCTCAGCGGCGACATGGTTTGATAGCGGTCGATCTCCTCTTCAAAGCGCTTGGTGGCTCTGGCCGAATTGTTCTCGAAATGCAGCATGATGCGGGCGCGCAGCAGTTGATATTCCTCATCCGCCACCACTTGCCGCTGAGGGAACTTTTGCGCCCGGCTGGCTGAGTCGGCGATACGACTCTCGGTGATCGGGTGGGTAAGCAGGAATTCCGGAATCTTGGTGCGGTAGCGAGTGGATTTGAGCATCTGCTCAAACATCCCGGTCATGGCGTGGGGATCAAATCCGGCTTGCACTAGTGTCTGAATACCGATTCGGTCAGCTTCGTTTTCCATTTCGCGGCTGAAACGCAGGGATGAGTCGATTGCCGCCGCCTGAATGGCGGGGATGGCTGCTATGCCCGCATCGCTGTTGCCAGCGGCAACGACCATAATACTGGCGAGCAGGGCAGCGAGCCCGATGGTAGAACTGGTTTTCTGCTGCTGCAGGCGCCGCGCATAATGGCGTTGGCTAAGGTGCGCCAGCTCGTGGGCCAGGATGGATGCAAGCTGATGCTCGTTCTGAGCTGTGAGAAAGGTTCCGGTATTCACACCGACTATGCCACCGGGAGCCGCAAAGGCATTTAATGCCGGGCTGTCGAGAACAATCAACTCCAGGCGCTGATTATGGATATCACTGTAGGTTGAGATTTTCTGCAGCAGCTGCGCGAGATACGCTTCGACGAATGGGTCATGCGAGGTCGGCAGTGCAGCGCGATAGACGCGGATCAGTTCCTGGCCGAGGGCGTATTCTTCGGAAGGGGAAATCAATCCTGCGCTGTTTTCGCCGAGCGAGGGCAATTGCAGTTCGGAAGTGGAGGCCGAAATACTGGCGGTGTGCAAGCCGAATAACAAAATCACGTAGAAAAAAAATTGCCGCCGAACCACAATGCCTGACCTATTTATTATGCGCCTGAAAGGGCCGTTACTGGATTTTCGCTGCCGGACGATGGACGGCCCGAGCGGCCACTAATGTAGCCAGCTACTGCCTTGAAGGATAGAGATCCGTAAAAAATAGATCTCCAGGCAGTTCAGCGAAGCGTCGACGGCTCAGACATTTCTGCACCTGAGAGATTCCATGACTTCCGATCCCCACCCTCCGCCGCTGGATTCAACTGATCTGGCGATTCAGCTCGAAGTCGATGCCACCGGCCTGCGCTGTCCGCTGCCCTTGCTCAAGGCCAAGCAGGCTCTCAATAGTCTGAAATCCGGCGAGATCGTCAAGGTCAGTGCGACCGATGCAGGCTCTGTGCGGGATTTTCATGTTTTCGCCGAGCTCAGTGGTCATCGCATTCTTAATTTCACTGAAATAGACGGTCGCTACGAGTACATCTTGCGAAAGCAATAAGATGGACTGACTATTAGGTCGGCTGCGGCTAGAATGCCGAGACAGCGAGCACCGCTGTAGGCCGCATGGCTGCTGCGGTGCAGCGAAACTCTTCGGTAGATAATCGGAAATGACCTGTGTAGAATCGGTCACCCGTAGCCGGTCGCTCGGATCTTACCGGGCCCGCTGCGAAGATTTGCTCCAACCCTGTACGTGCTAAAACGAATATCAAGGCGAAACCTTTCTCCGCCAATCACCTGTGTTGCTCTGAACACATTACTTTCGTAATGAGGGAATTGTTTGTTTATCAGGACGACCTTTTGTTCTGAGGCACAGTTATTGTGCGTGATTAAGGGCGCCCATTTATAAGGCCCCGACTTAGACCGGGGTTCAGTTTGTTGATGCGCCACCCCGGCGCAACGGATGAGGAGACTTGAATGCTCGAGGAAATTGATGCTCTCGAAACCCGAGAGTGGCTAGATGCTCTTGAATCAGTAATTCGACACGGTGGTTCAGAGCGGGCCGCGTATTTGCTGGCACAACTGTCAAATGCGGCGACCCAATCCGGCGTAAAACTGCCTTCCGCCATTACCACGCCCTATCGCAATACCATCCCGTCAGATCAGGAACAAAAACTTCCAGGTGATATCAAGCTGGAGCGTCGCATTCGCTCTCTGACGCGCTGGAATGCCATGGCAATGGTCATGCGCGCCAATGACAATGACGAAGGACTGGGCGGTCACATATCCACTTTTTCCTCCGCAGCAACTCTGTACGATGTAGGTTTTAACCACTTTTTCCGCGGCAACGATGGCGATCAGCTTGGTGACCTGGTGTATTTTCAGGGCCACAGTTCGCCCGGCATGTATGCGCGTTCCTATCTTGAAGGCCGTCTGACGGAAGAGCAGCTGGATAATTTCCGCCGCGAAGTTGATGGCAATGGCCTGTCTTCTTATCCGCACCCATGGTTGATGCCGGATTACTGGCAGTTCCCGACCGTTTCAATGGGGTTGGGCCCGATCATGGCTATCTATCAAGCACGCGTGATGCGCTATCTGACCGCACGCGGCCTGACAACCCAGAGTGACCGCAAAGTCTGGGCGTTCCTCGGTGATGGTGAATGTGACGAGCCAGAGTCATTGGGAGCGATTTCACTTGCAGGACGAGAGCAGATGGACAATCTGATCTTCGTTATCAACTGTAATCTCCAGCGCTTGGATGGCCCGGTGCGCGGCAACGGCAAAATCGTGCAGGAGCTCGAGGGTGTATTCCGTGGAGCAGGCTGGAATGTCATCAAGGTGCTGTGGGGCACCAAGTGGGACGAACTGCTGGCCAAAGACAAAACCGGCCTGCTGCAGAAGCGTATGAACGAAGTCGTCGATGGCGAAATGCAGAATTTCAAAGCCAATGGCGGCGCCTATACACGACAACATTTCTTTGGACGCTATCCGGAGTTGTTGGAGTTGGTCAAGGATATGACCGATGACGAAATCTTTGCACTGAACCGTGGCGGCCACGACTCACAAAAAGTGTATGCCGCATATGCTGCGGCGGTTGCGCACAAAGGTCAGCCGACGGTTATTTTGGCGCAAACCGTAAAAGGCTACGCCATGGGCACTTCGGCGGAGTCGGCGAATGTCGCTCACTCGGTCAAAAAGCTGGATCTGGACAGTTTGAAAGCGTTCCGTGATCGCTTTGAAATCCCCATTAGCGATGAGGAACTGAAAAGTGTTCCTTACTACCGACCTGCGCCAGATTCTCCGGAAATGGTTTATTTGCACAAGCGCCGTCAAGAGCTCAACGGTTATGTGCCATCCAGGTTTGCCGACTTTGAAGCTTTGGAAGTGCCGAGCCTGGAGTCGTTCAAGGCACTGTTGAAATCATCCGGCGACCGTGAAATATCCACCACCATGGCGTTCGTGCGTTTCCTGTCCACGTTGGTGAAAGACAAAAACATTGGTGAAAGGATTGTCCCTATTGTTCCCGATGAGGCGCGCACCTTTGGTATGGAGGGTATGTTCCGCCAGTTGGGTATCTATTCATCTGAAGGGCAGAAATACATCCCGCACGATGCCAATCAGATCATGTTCTACAAGGAAGATAAAAAGGGACAAATTCTGGAGGAAGGTATCAACGAGGCTGGTGCCATGTCCGCATGGGTCAACTGCGCAACTGCGTATAGCACCTACAAAAAGCCGATGGTGCCGTTCTACATCTATTACTCCATGTTCGGTTTTCAGCGCATCGGCGATCTGGCTTGGCTGGCGGGGGACATTCAGGCGCGTGGTTTCCTTATTGGTGCTACAGCAGGTCGCACCACGTTGAACGGCGAAGGTTTGCAGCACCAGGACGGCCACAGCCATATTTTGGCCAACACAATTCCCAACTGTCGCACCTATGATCCAGCGTATTCCTATGAGTTGGCGGTGATTATCCAGGATGGTCTCAAGCGCATGTATGGGGACAAGGAAAATTGTTTCTATTACATCACCACCATGAACGAAAACTATACCCACCCGGATATGCCGGAAGGCGCGGAAGAGGGCATAGTACGCGGTATTTATAGGCTCATCGAAGGCAAGAAAAAGGCGAAGAAAAAAGTGCAGTTGATGGGCGCTGGCACTATTTTGCGCGAAGTGGAAGCTGCTGCGCAGTTGCTGCGTGACAACCACGGTGTCGAGTCCGATGTATGGAGCTTGACCAGCATCAACGAACTGACTCGCGATGGTCAGCGCGCCGAACGTTGGAGCCGTTTGCACCCTGATCAGTCGCCGAGAAAAGCCTATGTGACGGCGCAGCTGGAAGGGCAGGAAGGTCCTTTTATTGTCTCTACAGATTACATGAAGAATTTTAGTGAGCAATTGCGTCCCTATATCCCAGGCCGTTATTACGTGCTGGGTACCGACGGCTTCGGGCGCAGTGATACACGCGCCAAGTTGCGCCATTTCTTCGAGGTAAACCGCTACTTTGTAACGATCACCGCCCTTAAAGCACTCGCTGACGAAGGTAAGGTGCCTGTTTCCGAAGTGGTCGAGGCCATGAAGAAATATGGCATAGATCCAGACAAAGCCGATCCTATGACCGTCTAAGAAGGAGTGCTCAGAAAGTGGCTATAGAAACCATCAAGGTTCCTGATATTGGCGGTGCGGAAAACGTCGATGTCATTGAGGTGTGTGTCGCGGTGGGCGACACCATTAAAGCGGATGCTTCTCTGATTGTGTTGGAGTCTGATAAAGCATCCATGGATATTCCCGCGCCCAAAGCGGGCAAGGTCATCAAGATCTTGCTTAAAGAGGGTGATCAGGTTTCCGAGGGGGCGGCGATTCTGGAGCTTGAAACCGAGGCTGCCGCTGAATCTGCGCCGTCACCCGCAGCCGCCCCTGTACCGGCTAAAGCAGAGCCTGCTGCTCCCGCATCAGTTGCGGCGGGCGGCTCGGAAACCACCGTTGAGGTGCCCGATATCGGCGGCTCTGAAAATGTGGATGTGATCGAAGTCTGTGTGAAGGTCGGTCAGGAAATTAAAGAAGGAGAGTCGCTGATCGTATTGGAAAGCGATAAGGCTTCCATGGAGGTGCCGGCACCAGCATCTGGTAAGGTGGTCAGCATTGCCATCAAAGAAGGCGATAAAGTTTCCGCAGGCAGTAAGATTTTGGTTCTCAGCACTAACGCTGCGCCTGCTGCGCCAGCAGCGGCTGCGCCACAGCCAGCTAGCACTCCATCTTCCGCAGCTCCCTCCATTATCGATCTGGTAGTGCCGGATATAGGTGGCTCGGAAGGAGTGGATGTCATCGAGGTGTGTGTGAAAGTCGGCGCGGACATCAAAGAGGGTGATTCTTTGATCGTCCTTGAAAGCGATAAAGCCTCCATGGAAGTGCCGGCCTCTGCTTCTGGCAAGGTGGTCGAATTGACGATCAAAGAGGGTGATAAGGTTTCTAAAGGCTCTCCGATCGGTCGGCTGCAAGTGGTTGGCTCAGCTCCTGTTGCCGCCAGCACTCCTGCGTCGGCATCTGCGCCTGTGCTGTCATCTGCTGCCGCGGCGCCGACTCCGGCAAAACCTGCAGCTGCGGCTGCAGCGCCTGTTGCTCAAACGTCTGCACCCGCGAAAACCAACACAGCAGTTTACGCTGGTCCCGCCGTGCGAAAGCTGGCCCGACAGTTGGGGGTCGATCTATCTGAAGTAAGGGCCAATGGCCCGCGTGGACGCATTACTAAAGATGATGTGCGCGGCTTTGTGAAATCTGTGATGGAGAACCGGGGTAAAGGATCTGCTTCAACGCCAGCTGTTGGTGGCGGTATCCCGGCGATGCCCGAGATTGATTTTTCCCAATTCGGCGAAATCGAATTGGTGAAAATGAGCAAAATCAAAAAAGTTACCGCGTTCAATATGACGCGCAACTGGCTCAATATCCCTGCGGTTACCCAATTTGACGATGTCGACATCACGGAGCTGGAGAGCTTCCGCAAGGCGATGAAAGATGAGGCGGACAAAGCGGGTGTTAAGCTCACGCCGGTACCGTTCCTGCTGAAAGCCTGCGCTGCCGCGTTGAAAGCTGAGCCGTCGTTTAATGTTTCCTTGCATGCGGATGGCGAATATATTGTCCAGAAAAAGTACATCAATATTGGGATGGCCGTGGATACACCAAACGGATTGGTGGTGCCGGTAATTCGCGATGTAGACAAAAAAGGCTTGTTTGAGCTCGCGGCTGAGGCTGCTGCATTGGCGAAAAAAGCGCGTGAAGGCAAGTTGCTGCCGAAAGAGATGCAGGGTGGTTGCTTTACCATCTCCAGTCTCGGCGCTATTGGTGGCACCGGCTTTACACCTATCGTGAACGCGCCTGAAGTTGGAATCCTCGGTGTGTCGCGAGCGGATACCAAACCGGTGTGGGATGGTAAAGCGTTTGTGCCCAGGTTGATGTTGCCTCTGTGTCTGTCTTACGACCACAGAGCAATTAA
>JBQGED010000120.1:0-6376 GCA_052039425.1 Sphingobacterium griseoflavum
CAGATCGAGCGATTGCTGCGCGAAATGCCGGAGCAGGATTCCCAGAATCCGCCGGACACATTGGTGGAGCATCTGACGGAACTGCTCGCCCTGCGTATGGCGGAAGCAGCTGCCGGTCCCGCCCAGGACGATCTGTTGAACGCGCGGGAAAGCGACGATACCGGCCTGGAGATTTACCGCTTTTGCGTGGTGGCGCAGCACTTTGGCTCGGGCCATCTGTGCCGGGTACAGCACGACGGCCGGAACACGCGGGTGCAGCTGCTCTGCCTGGACCCGGCGGCAGCGCTGCGCGATTGCCATCGGGAGCAAAAGGCGTTTATCGGCTTTTCGGCCACCCTCTCGCCGCTGGAATTCCACCGCCGCCTGCTGGGCCTGCCGGAGGCTACCGCCCTGCGCCAACTGCCCAACCCGTTTCCACCGGAGCATCTACTGGTGTTGCGCTGTGATTATTTGGATACCCGCTGGCAGGCGCGGGAGCAAAGCCTGGCGGCATTGGCGGAGCTGCTGGCCATTGTCATAGCCGCAAAGCCCGGCAAGTATCTGGTTTTTTTCCCTTCCTACGATTACCTAGCCACTGGCCATCGGGTGTTCAGCGCAGCCTTTCCGCAGTTTCATACCCTCTGCCAAAAAGCCGGCAGCACCCAGGCCCAGCAAGCGGAATTTCTCGCCGCGTTTTTTCACGATGAACAGCCGGTGTTGGGATTTGCGATTCTCGGCGGACTGTTCGCGGAAGGGGTGGATTTTCTCGGCGACGCGCTGCATGGCGCGATCATTATCGGCACCGGCATGGCGCAGCCCACCGAGGAACAGGCGTTGATGAGCGCGCATTTTGAGGAGCAGGGATTAAATGCCTTTCAGTACGCCTATCAGTTTCCGGGGATGACGCGGGTGCTGCAGACGGCGGGCCGGGTGATCCGCTCAGCGGCGGACCGGGGGGTGATCGTACTGGTGGACCCGCGTTTTGCCCGCAACGACTTTTGCGCGCTCCTACCCCGCCACTGGCGGCCGCAGCCCTGCCGCAATCCGGAGGTAGTGGCGCAATCGCTGGGAAAATTCTGGAGATCTAATCTGTACAGCGGCGCAGCAACTGCTGCAGATGAAGGGTAACTTCGCGGATACTTTCTTTGAGCTCGTATAGCAGCGGATCAAACTCTTCGCCTAACTCTCTGCCCTGCACTTGAGTAAGCAAGGTGCTCAGCTGGTCTTCCGTTGCGAGGCGCTGGCGGATGGTGGTCTCCCGACTTTTCTCACCGGAAAAGATGGCGGAAATTCGGTGCAAGAGTTTTTCCGTACTTTCAGCGTCTGGATCTGGCGCAGACGGCATATCGTCCAAGGCGCGAATGGCTTGTTGCAGATCGCGCGTCACCATATCGCGACGCTCAGCCAGCTGTTCAAGTTCGTGTTCCATCTGGCTGCCGTCCAAAAACTGCGCCGCATCGCGCAGCAGATCGGCACTTTTTTCCGTGGCCACCAGTAAATCGTTAAGCGCCACTTGTTGATCCGTGCGGATTAGGTTCATGCGGCAGTAGTCTCCGGTTGGGATTGATCGGTCGTGCGCGTGTTTTGCTCAGCATTGGAGGTTAGCTCGTCCACTTCGCCTTCGCTGGAAAAAACCTCCAGCGCGTCGGCGAGCACCTCGAATGTTGCCGGGGTAAAACCGGCGGGCTCGCCATCCGCGTGAATCTCCCGGGGACGCGTGGTGTTCACTTGAATGCGCCGGCCGATGGCAGTGAAAGTGCGCTCCACCAGGTGCTGCTTGCCGCCACGCAACAGTGGCGCAAGGGTGAGCAGCTCCCACACGGACTGGGGTTTGAGGCTGTAAAGGTACAGCTCACCACTGTCGATGCTCGCCCTCTCATCCACGACATTGCCACCTCCGTAAAAGCGGCCGTTGCCAATCGCCAGATGAATGCTTTTCTGGCGATAGCTTTGTCCATCGACTTGCAGATGCACACGAAAGGTCTGCTTGCGCGACAGAGCGCGGAAAAATGCCCGCAGGTAACTGAATACTCCCAGGCGCTTTTTGATTTCCGGGGTCAGTTCATAAGTGATGTGCACCCCCAGACCTATATGCGCCACGTTAAAAAAGTAACGGCCATTGACCACGCCCAGGTCGATACGACGGCGGCGGTTTGCCACGATCACGCGGAAGACCTCGGTGAGCTGTTCGGGCAGGCCGATGGAGCGGGCCAGATCGTTAGCGGTGCCCAGGGGCAAAATCGCAAAAGGTTTGCCGCAATCGTGCAGAGCGGCCGCCGCCGAGCTGATAGTGCCGTCGCCTCCGCCCAGGATATAAAAGTCCACCCGATCGCGATGCTCACGTATCAGCTGGTCCATGTGCGCGGCATCTTTCGGCTGATGCTGGATCACTTCCACGCCGCCGGCGGCGAGTAAATCCAGACCTTCCTGCAGATCCTCTTCACCACCTCTGCGGCTGGCGGGGTTCACTAACAGCAACGCTCTTCTCGGCGCCATAGGCGCAACGGGTTCAGACAGATTCATTCACGACTCCTTCCTCTCTCACCTCTTCAGCCACATCCGGTAGTCCGAGCAACCAACGCGCCACCAGTAGGGTGACGATTGCGCATAGCGTACCCATAGCCCAGCCACCCAGTACATCCGTGGGCCAGTGGACACCGAGATACACCCGGCTCCAGCCGACCAGCAGCATGATGGTCAACGCGGCGGACATGATGAAAAGCTTGAGGCGCCGGCGCCGTTGAAACAAGGCCAGCAAGCTGCCCAGAGTGAGATAAGTTGCAGCCGCATGCATGGAGTGGCCGCTGGGAAAGCTGGCGGTGTACACGTGTTGCCCGTGGGGCACCAGGTCGGGCCGGGTGCGATCGAATGCGGATTTCAGCCCCGAACTTAGCAGGAGCGCCAGCAAGGTGCTGCCCACAATCACAGCCGCTGTGGTCCGCCGTCGGCGAAACACCAGAAAACCGGCGATGGCCAACGTAAGCAACGTGAGGACGGGGAAGCCACCGAGGGCGGTGAAATCCCGGCCCATCTCCTCCACCCAGTGTGGGCCTATGGCATCGGAGAGATCTTCCGGATTGCGAAACGCCAGAATTAAGGCTTCATCAAACCGGCTAGTGGCGCCCTCACGGAACAGCCCCAGGGAGAGGATCACGGCGAAGCTTGCGATGACAGCTTCAAATATTACAAAGAGGAAACGCAGTTCCAGGGTTTTGAAATGACTGAACGCTGTTGCACCGGTATGTATTGTCATAGTGGTTGCGGATCTTCCAAGGTTTGTCCGGCTTCCGCCTGGGGTTCCGGCGGCTCCTCTGGCGGCGCAACGCCACCAGCCGGCAGTCCATTGCTTGAATCGTGCCACTCATCAAGGGTGATAACAGCGGGGCTGTGATAGACCTTCTGCAAATGGGCGGCGGCGACATTCATCGGGCCGAGCTTGCCGCGATTGCGGTCGGTCCAACTGACGAAGTAGCTGAAGTACACCCCAGCTTGATGCATCTCTTCAATCAGCGGCACGCCGCCGAACTCCGTGAGGGCGATCATCTTGCGTCCGTTGTGGATTTTCAGCAGCCGCGTCCACTCCTCGCGCAGCAACGACATACGGTCGTTGGGATAGGCATCCAGCCCGATAATGTCCACCACATCATCCCCCGGATACCACTCCGGGTCTTCGCTGGTGAGCACCCAGATCAGATTATTGAGACTGTGCTCGCCGGTCAGGCGGGCGAACATCAGACGCCACAATTCCTTGAAGGCCTCCGGACCGCGAGCGCCCCACCAGAACCACCCGCCATCCGCCGCGTGGAGCGGTCGCCAGAGCACCGGCACATTCGCCTCAGCCAAGCGTTTGAGCGGCACCGCTATGGCATCAATATCGCGGAGCAATGCGCGATACTCGGGGCTGTCGGGGTTGCGCAGCGCCTGACGCAGATTGAACTCGCTGCCGTTGGCGTATTGCGCCCGCCACCAGGGCTCGCGGTCGTCATTGAGAAGGTGCATGGGCGCGTTCCAGTGCCAGTTGAGGGTGAGCACCAGATGCTCCTCCCTCACCATTTTGATGGCATCGTCGATCAAGGTGCCGGGATCGGCGCCAAACGCCTGCCGCGAGGGGGAAAAGTCGATCAAATCCAAACCGACAATGACCGGGCGCCGCTGCGCCGTCTTAGCGATGTAATCCAGCGCCACATAACGCCCGTCTTCCTGATAGTCCACCTGACCCGCCAGCGTGTGCTTACCGTAGTTTTCACTCAACTGGGCAAATAATGCTTTCGCCTCCGCGCTCAATGCCGGGTTTGCCGGAATGGGAGCGACGGCGAGCATCTCTGGCATCGCCGCTTCCTTACTGGAACAGGCGGATAAAAAAATCAGAAGTGCGCACCAGCAGATGCTCTGCAACAAGCGGGAAAACATGAAGTTGTATGATCCAGTCGTTCTTATTCGATTGTGTAAAGTGAGTTCAAATTGACCGGATCGCTCCGGCTGGCCAAGGCGGACAGTTTACGGCCTGGAGATGCCCCATGCCACCAAGGCGCCGATGATCGGAAGCTTACGAAGACAAAGCAACCTGGGAAATTTACTTTTCGAATAAACCAGCCTCGCTCGCTAAACGCATTCGAAATCAAAAAAACGGCGGATTTTCTGAATGATCCAATCGACGCCAGTTTGCAAATAAAAAAACCGGAAAACTTGTCATAACCTGATATTTGCCAAAGGTATTTTGTTATCGTTTTTTTCCTTTCACCAAGGGAGATAACAAAATGAAAAAAATATTGATGAGTAGTGTTTTGATATTTTCACTGCAAGCCTATCAAAGCACAGCAGCAGACGTGCCCAGTAGCTATAGCCCGGTAGTGGATAAAGAATCCTTCGACTCCGTGAAAAAGCGCCTCAGCCAACAAAAGCCCCAAGCGGAGGAGCGATTCCGCAAATTGCTTAACGAACGCTACGACCTTGCCGATCGACCGATTCCCAATATGCAAATGACGCGAGGCAAAAAGATTCAAGGTGGCGTGCGCACCAAATTGCCAGCAAATGCAACTTGGGAGCAATTGGCCAATATGAAGCCGGAGGAAATCAAACAAAAAAATCTGTGGCCGGCGGGTTTCTATCCACTGCCGCATGAATTACATCAGGAAGGCGGCATGCTCTTTCCGCAGTTCCACATAGATAAAATGCGCAAGCAGGAAAAACGCGACCTCGCTCGCTTTGACATTTCTTACCAGTTACCCGATCACTTTCTCCCGGAATACCCACCGGCGATATTCCTAACCACCCGCCCGGACCTCGGCGATGTTTCCAAAGGACAGGTGGTGACTAACGATAATTTCTACGAATTATTTAATGGCATTTTGAATCCGAAACAATTGGAAGGCCTGCGTCTGCTGGTGCGCCCGACTATGCAACAGCAATTTAACGCCACCGCGGATCGCCGCTCTGACAGGCCAAGCCTGGGGGTGACCTGTTTCGACTGTCACGTCAACGGCCACACCAATGCCGCCACCCATCTGGTGGGCGATATCAGACCCCAGGAAAATCGCCGTCGCATCGATACGCCTTCACTGCGCGGGGTCAATATTCAGCGCTTGTTTGGCTCCCAGCGCGCCCTAAAAACCGTTGAAGATTTCAGCGAGTTTGAACAGCGCGCAGCGTATTTTGATGGCGATCCTGTGACGGCCACAAAAAAAGGGGTAACCATTTTGGAGCGCGGCAGCGAGGTGCATACCATGTCGGAATTCCAGGCGATTCTGGATTTTCCACCCGCACCTAAACTGGATATCTTCGGCCGACTGGATCCGGCTAAAGCCAGCGATGCAGAATTGCGCGGCGAGCAACTCTTCCACGGCAAAGGCAAATGTGGCACCTGTCATATTCCGCCCTACTACACAGACAATCTGATGCACAATTTGAAAGCCGAGCGCTTTTATGAACCCCGCAATATTCTGGGTCGCCTTTCTGTTGCGGAAGGCCCCATTAAAACTTTTCCACTGCGCGGCATAAAAGAGTCTGGCCCATATCTGCATGACGGTCGTTTACTCACACTTGCCGATGCGGTGGAATTTTTTAATTTGATATTGGGTACAAAATTGACGGAAGCTGAAAAAGCGGATGTGGTGGCGTTTTTGTTGACGCTTTAAGAAGAGCTGCGAGTTCTTCCCTCACCCCAACCCTCTCCCAGAGGGAGAGGGATCTTTGGAATCTCACTCCGACATTCCCGCAAGAAAGGATTTAGGTGAGGGCACTATTGTCCCTCTCCCTCCGGGAGAGGGTTAGGGTGAGGGCGCTACCGTGGATGCGTAGGACAAAGTCAAGCAACCGCCGTAGCCCCACCCGCTTCCATCACCTCATCCAAACTCTTAACCCACACCCCCACTTGCAATTGCGCTCCCGGCGGGCCAAT
>JBQGED010000121.1:0-37193 GCA_052039425.1 Sphingobacterium griseoflavum
GTCGCTTTGGTGGCGGGTCCATTGGGGTCTTTTGTGGTCTGGCGGCGCATGGCCTATTTCGGAGATACCCTCGCCCACTCGGCGCTGTTGGGCGTCGCCCTGGGCATACTGTTGCAGATCCATCCGCTGCTGGCGGTAATCGTCAGCAGCTTGGTACTGGCTGGAATTCTGGTGGCACTGCAGACGCAGAAGTTGTTAGGCGACGACACTCTGCTGGGCATTCTGTCCCATACAACGCTGGCGCTGGGATTGGTTTGCGCCGGGCTGCTGGCGGACACGCGCATCGACCTATGGGGATTACTGTTTGGCGATCTGCTGACCACCAGCACGACGGATCTGCTGATCATCTACACCGTGGCCGCCCTGGTGTTGGTGGTGCTGTGGCGCTACTGGCGCGCGCTGATATTCGCTACTTTGGATGAAACCCTCGCCCAGGTGGAGGGCGTGCCGGTGGTGCGGTTGCGCCTGTTGTTGATGGGATTGATCGCGCTGGTGGTGGCACTGGCGATGAAAGTGGTTGGCGTGTTGCTGATTACGTCCTTATTGATCATTCCGGCGGCGACCAGTCGGCGGTTCAGTCGCTCGCCGGAGAGGATGGCGGTGGGCGCGTCACTGCTCGGGGTTATCGCAGTGGCCGGCGGCCTCGGGATTTCCTACGTTCTGGATGCGCCGGCGGGCCCCAGTATCGTATTGGCCGCCAGCGCCTGTTTTGCCCTCGGCCTAGCGTTTCCGCGGCGCACCTGATTTAGGGCCGGTTAACACTATTTGGATCATCGCTGTTGCGACTGAAAAGCCACCAATCTAGGCGCGAGAAGCGCGGTTTGGTCATTCCAAATAAGCGACAAGCAACGCCGAGTGGTGGCTTTTCAGCCGCAACCGGAGGGCTGGGGCTATTTTTCTGTCCGACTGCGTTATCGGTCACTTATGTAGAGACCCGCTACACGGCGTTCCCGCTGCCTTGCCGGACAGAAAATGGCCTCCAGCAGCGATAATCCAAATAGTGTTAACAGGCCCTAGGGTACCGGCGCGCCGTTGGACGCTTCCCAAATGCTGTACCACTGCTCCCGGGTCAGCTGGATGGACAGACCTTTTACCGCGTCCTCAATCCGTTCCAATTTACTGGTGCCAAGCAACGGCACCGGCTGGCACGGCAGCGCCAATACCCAGGCGTACACCACCTGTTCCACGCTGTTTGCGCCTGTCTCCTCCCTCACCCGCTGCAATGCCGCCAGCAAGCGCTGACCTTTCGCGTCTATGGGGGTGAGCAGGTGCCCACCGGCCAAGCAGGACCACAACATCGGCCTTACACCATAGCTGGCGCACTGCTCCAATACCCCGCTTTCGAGAGCCTGCATACGGTAGGGCGACAGCTCGATCTGATTGGTGACAAGGCCGTCACCCCAGGCGTTTTGCAGGACATCGAACTGCGCCGGGGAAAAGTTGGACACACCGAAGTAACGCACTTTGCCCTGCGCTTTCAGGATTGCAAAAGCTTCGGCCACTTCATGCACATCCATCAGATAATCGGGGCGGTGGAGCAACAGCACATCGATGTAGTCAGTGCCCAAGTCCCGCAGCGAGGCCTCCGTCGATTCGATAATGGCCGCGCGTCCGCTGTCGTAATGACTGGTCTGGGAGGCGCCCAGGGGACCAAAGCCGGCCGGACGTATACCGCACTTGGTGACAATCTCCATCTGCTGGCGCAGTCCAGGCTTCAACGCCAAGGCCGAGCCAAATGGCGCTTCACTGCGGTACACCAAGGCGTGATCCATGGTGGTAATGCCCATATCCATAATCGCGTCGATAAAACTGAGCAATTCTTTAGCGCTCAGCCCCCAGTGCTTCAGCCGCCAGAAGCCGGCAATAAATTGCGACACTTCCAAACCCTGGTGACAGAGAGGCGCTCTGGATATGGTCATGGGGACTCCTCAAGAAAAAGGGCAATTGTAACGGCTGAACGAGAGGTTTACTCGCGAGAAAGCCACTGTCCGGAAAGCGGGGGAAAAACCTCCGCACCACGGCGGAAACGAAAGGGCTCGGAAACCATATCGCGGCCATCGTTGCGCTCTATGGCGAAGTGCAAATGCGGACCCGTGGAATAGCCGGAGGTGCCGGCACTGGCGATCACGTCACCGGCTTTCACTCGATCCCCCTCCCTGACCACGGCGCTGCCGAGCAGGATATGGGCATAGATGCCGAAGGTGTCGTCGCTGTGCAGCACACGCACATAATTGGCCTTGTCGAGAAAAAAACGGTCGACACCACCCATGTGGTAATCGTCCTTCACCATCACCACTAATCCATCACGCGCTGCGTGTACCCCCTCTCCTACCGGCATCACTATGTCGACCGCATGGCGGGCCGGCTCTTCTTTATGGGAGTAATGTCCATTGAATCCTTGGCTGATACGAAAGCGGCCGCGCGGCGGAATGGGCGGTTGCAGTGGCTGTTGATCTCCCTTCCCCACAGGCCGGCCCATGCGGAAGCGATATTCATAGCTGTCCCGCCACACTATGGGCTTACCATCTTGCAGAACCGGCTTTTCATCTTTGGCATCGACGACCCAATCATGAATCCGCACATCTCCTTGGCGGATCTCAAACTGCACCGGCGCCAGCCAGGGATTTACCGACATCAACTGCTGAGTGCCATCGTCCTCAACCTGATAAACCAATTGCGGCGTGATAGGTGTCGGTGTTGGCGCCGCCAGTTGCAGAGTTTCGTGGTTTTGCTGTGGTTTGCGATCCGTGAAATGCCAACGCCCGTTGCTGTCCTGGTAGCGATAGACCGTCTGCGCCGCCGCAGTTGCAGTTAGGAGCAGGGTCAACAGCAACAGGAAGCGCATGGCTCAGTGGGGAAAACTGGTCACTATGGATTGATAGGTGGTCTTCAACTGGCCGAGCTGAAAAGGTGGTTTGAAGATGCCGTGATAGTGCCCATAGGGATTGAGCAGTACCAAGTGCGCCGAGTGATCCACGGTGTAGTCCGTCTCCAAGGTCACCTTGTTGAAAGCCACATTGAGCTGGTCGGTCAGGGTTTTGATCGCCAGGAATTCCCCGGTTACACCGATAAAATCCTTATCGAAGTGCTGCATATACGCCGCCAGCTTCTCCGGTGTGTCCCGCGCCGGGTCGACGCTCACCATGATCACCTGAGTCTGCGCTTTTACGTCTTTATCCAGCGTCTTGTACCACTGGGATAGAGTGGCCAGAGTCGTTGGGCAAATATCCGGGCAGGTAGTGAAACCGAAGAACACCAGAGACCATTTGCCTTGCAGGCGCTCCAGGTTGAAAGGCACCCCTTGGTGATCCACCAGTTCGAACGGAGGAATGATGCGCGGCTTTTCAAACACCACCGCGCCGTTCAGCGCAAGCTCCTGAGGTGACAGTACGCGCGGCGACAAAAACTTGTGTAGGAACAGCGCAATCACCACAGCCATAAACGCCAGCAAAATCCATATGGTGCGCATGATATTGCGATGCTGCTGTGTGTCCGGAATCGGTGCAGACATCAGAAGCCCACCACGTGACCGGTAATCGGAAAGGTGTAGTGGTCAATCAGCATCAGCCCAAACAACAGCATCAGATACACGATGGAATATCTAAAAGTTGCCATACCGGTACCCGGCTTGGGGGACACCAGCATCAGCGTCGCATAGCCGATAAAAATCACGCCGAGAATCAGTGCGCCGACCAGATAGATCAAATGCAGCATCCCCGTAGCAAAAGGCAACAGGCTCACCGCCAGCAGAATGAAGGTGTACAGCAGTATATGGATCTTGGTGTAACGCTCGCCGTGGGTCACCGGCAGCATGGGGATCTCGGCGTTGGCGTATTCCTTCTGCCGGTGGACCGCGAGCGCCCAGAAGTGTGGCGGTGTCCAGGCGAAGATGATCAACACCAGCAACAATGCGTGGCCGTCCAGAGTGCCTGTCACTGCCGTCCAACCCAATAAGGGAGGAGCAGCGCCGGCGAGACCGCCGATCACGATGTTCTGCGGAGTGGCGCGTTTGAGGAAGAGCGTGTACACCACTGCATAGCCCAGCAGCGAAGCCAGGGTTAACCAGGCAGTGAGCGCATTGATATAGATCAGCAGTATGGCCATGCCCAATCCGCCGATAACAAAAGCGAAAACCAGAGCATGCACCGGCGCCACCCGCCCTTTAGCAATGGGGCGGTTGAAAGTTCGCGCCATCTTCAGATCGATATGGCGGTCCACCAGATGATTCACCACTGCAGCAGAGCCTGCGCACAAGGCAATACCCAAATTGCCGAGCAACAATACCTGCAAAGGCACGGCACCCGGCACTGCCAATAGCATGCCGATAAGCGAGGTCAGGATCATCAAGGCAACCACGTTGGGTTTGCACAGCTCCCAATAATCCAACCAGGATGAGCGCTCATCCTTACTGATCATGGCGTCAGACATGTCTCTTCTCCCCGCCTTTGCGTAAACCGTAGTTCAGGGTCACCAGCACCAGCAATAACACTAACCCGAACGCGTTGTGCGCCACCGCAACCGGTAGCGGCAATACCCAATATATATTGCTGATGCCCAGGGAAACCTGCGTGACCAATGCTACCAGCAGAACCACACTCATGTTCCGACTCCAAGAGTCACGCAAGCGCCACACACCAAAGGTCAGCGCCAGCAATACCGCCGTCACGGTCAAAGCGCCGAGCCGGTGGGTGAAATGAATCGCCGTGCGTGCATGATTGTCCAGCAACCCACCCAGATAATTCGGTCCCACATGCTGAAAAATATTAAATCCTTGCAGGTAATCCGCCGGTGGCCACCAGACACCATGACAGGTGGGCAGGTCAGGGCAGGCGACGGCGGCGTAATTGGCGCTCGTCCAGCCGCCGAGAGCGATCTGCACAACCACCGCGATCAGTCCAATAAGAGCAAGTCGACGTATGCCGGCACCTGCCGGCTCGGTAAAACGCCAGGAACTCAGCCGCAGAGCCAACAACCACAAACAACTTGCCGTGGCGAAACCGCCTAACAAGTGCGCCGTCACCACCTGCGGCCAGAGTTTAAGCGTCACGGTCCAGGCGCCGAACGCGCCTTGCAGCAGAACCAAGCCGACCAGAAATAACGACAGTCCCACCGGTAGCGGCTCTTCACGCCGCCCGCGCCAAGCCAACCAAGCCAGAACAAGAATGGTCAAACCCAACAGACTGGCGAAATAACGATGAACCATCTCCGGCCAGGTTTTATCGTGTTCTACCGGAGTCTCTGGAAAGCGCGCCTCGGCGGCGGCCACATCCTCCGCCGATTTTGGCCAAGTCAGATGGCCGTAACAACCGGGCCAGTCAGGGCAGCCGAGGCCGGCGTCGCTAAGGCGGGTAAAAGCACCGAGAATTACCACCACCATAGCCAAAGCGACCGCACAAATACTCAGACTGAACAACAGCCGGCGCCGGTTGCGGACGGCTGGTGATGTGATGGCAACGGATTGCGCGTGGGACATTGGCACCTCTGCTTAATCGTGATCGGCTCAGCCACCCGGGCTGTAGCGCAGCACCCTTTTGAGATCTTTCAGCAATTGATTGCCGTCCTGCCTGGTGGAGTAGAACATCATGGCGAAACCCACCTGATCCACCAGCAGGTAATAATGATCCTCGTTGAGATTGTCGGGGATATTGCTGTCTCGCAGCCATTCATCCCAGACCTCGCGGGGCACCGTAAATTGTTTCATGCCTGGGTGCTCCGCTTTTATGCTCTGGAGAAAGCTCTCTCCCTCGGCGCCGCCGATATTCACGGCAAAGCGCTCCAATCGATCCCCTTTTTCCGCCAAGCGGATGTGGACCTGACGGGTGATATAGAGGTTCCGCTGACAGACTTCACCGCAGTGTTCCGGGACAGGGATCAGCAAGCGCCAGTTGAGGTTGTCAGCGAACCCTGGGATTTCGCCCTCGGCGTCCGCGAGAATGGTGGTTAAATTTTTCGCCGGCGCAATCAGTTCGCCCTCGTTCACGGTTTCATCCGGCACACCCACACCAGTAAAAAACGCAACATACGCCGCGATGATGGGCAGCACGGTGATCGCAAGAATCGCGAGCAGCGGCCAGGAAGATCTTTTTTGCGGTTGTGTGGTGGTATCACTCACCGTTAAATCACCTGTCATTAACTTTGTCGTTTTTCACTTTGCGCCGGCCGAGATTGCTGTTGGCGTA
The DNA here is from genome assembly GCA_052039425.1 of Sphingobacterium griseoflavum. Taxonomy (GTDB): domain Bacteria; phylum Pseudomonadota; class Gammaproteobacteria; order Pseudomonadales; family Cellvibrionaceae; genus UBA5868. The sequence continues at coordinate 6,180 of JBQGED010000121.1, forward strand.
TAGCCACAGAATCACCAATGCCAAAGCCAGCAGAAACCATTGCACCGCGTAGGCGATATGTTTATCCGCCGACATATTCAGCACCGGCCAGTACACGGTCTGCGCCATGGGGCTCGTTTCATCCAACTGCACCACCCAGGGCAACAGAGGTTTGCCGAGCGCGCTTTCCATCGCCGCAAGATCGACTTGCAGGAGACGCTTAGGCCATCCTTCCGCGGTGTGTTGGGCGCGCAGCAAAGGATTTTCCCGCACCGTCCGCAACTGCCCTGTGAATGCCGCAGTTTCCGGCAGCACCGGTAAAGCGGGATTATCCTGAAGGTGCGCGGGAGCGCTCAGCCAACCGGCGTTAACCAGGACATGGCGACCGTCATCCAGCGCAACGGGGACCACCAGGTGAAACCCAAGCTTGCCCTGGTAAACCTGATTTTCCACCAGCCATATATGTTCGCGGTCGGGGCGACCAGAGAAGGTAACCCGGCGAAAAAGCATATTTTTCGACGGATCCACTAACGCCAAATCGAGCGGGGGCAAGGCCTGTTGTTGTTCGAGCGATTGTTGTATGGTGCTTTTTTCATCCGCCCTTTGCAATTGCCAAAATCCCAGTCCCACCAAAACCGGCAGAAACAGCGCAGCAAAAAGGCTTATTTTCCAATTCAGGTCCAGCTTAAAAGGAATTTTTTCTGGCGAGTTCACTTTTAACCCGGTGGAGGCGATTGCCTAATGCTTTTAAAAATTGTGATTTTGATATTGTTTGTCGCGGTGATAATCAGCCTGACCGGCGGACTGATTTTTTTATTGAAAGATATGAACGTGCCAGAATCGAAACGCGCGCTCTACGCACTGGGTATCCGCATCGCCCTGGCAACAACTTTGATGGCTACCATTGCTTATGGAATTCAAACCGGCCAACTGAAAAACAAAGCGCCTTGGGATAATCTCCCCAAGGCGCCATCACAAACGCATTGATCAGCTGAGAATGTAAACAAATATAAACAGTCCCAGCCACACCACATCAACAAAGTGCCAATACCAGCTGGCCGCCTCAAAACCGAAGCAATCGTGATGATTGAAATGGCCTTTCAAGGTTGAGCGCAGGAACATCACCAGCAGCATGAAGGTTCCCATGGTCACGTGTGCGCCGTGAAATCCTGTCAGCATAAAAAACGTAGCGCCGTAAATGCCTGAGCTCAGAGTGAGGCCAAGATCCTGATACGCGTGGATGTATTCTTCCGCCTGCAAAAACAAGAAGATAATGCCGAGCGCCACGGTAATACCCAGCCAGATATTGAACAGTTTTTTGTTGTCCTTTTTCAGTGCCGTGTGCGCGAAGTGAACGGTAAAACTGGAAGCCAACAGCACTGTGGTGTTCCAGAAAGGCAACCAGCCCAACCAACCACCGATGCCCGGGTTACTCATATTGCCCTGTGGCCCTACATGGGCAGCATCATTACCTCTCACCGCCATATCCGGTGTGGTCATCAGCGGCCAATCGTTAGTAAATCCGCCCCATAACAATTCGCTATTGTTACCGCTGCCCAATTCGGGCAATGAAATCGTGCGGATATAAAAGAGTGCGCCGAAAAAAGCCGCGAAGAACATGACTTCCGAAAATATGAACCAACCCATGCCCCAAACATAAGAACGCTTCAATTGGGCATTGTTAAGACCTGCAAGATTTTCCCGAATTACCTGACTGAACCACGAGAACATAACTCCGGCCATAACCAGGAAACCGGCGGCAAACAGAAATGGTCCATTATCCAGACCGTTGAACCAGCTCCCTAGACCAAACACTGTCAGAAACATCGCGAACGCCGTGATCAGCGGCAACTTGCTCTGCTCGGGTACGTAATAGGTCGATGCATCGTGTTGATGAGCCATTCTTGTTATCTCCGCCTGATCGGTTATGCGGTTAGTATTCAGTTTTATGCGTCTGCGTTACTGCGGAACTCAGTGAAGCCCTGCCAGTTCGGCCTGCGCCTGCTCGGTAATATCAAACAGCGTATATGACAAAGTTATAGTGGTGACCTGCTTGGGCAAGTCCTGGTCCACTACAAACTCCAACCCCAGTTCAGCGCTTTCACCGCTGAGCAAAGGTTGGTGGTTAAAACAAAAACATTCAATCTTGTGGAAATAATTCACCGCCGCAAACGGGCTGATGCTGGGCACTGCCTGAGCGACCATCGCTCTTTCCGAATTATTGCGGGCAAAATACTTGATTACCTTTTTCTGCCCCGGATTGACCTTGACCTTGAATTCCATGGGTTTGAATTCCCAAGGCATGGCTGCGTTATGGGTAGCGACAAACTGCACCGTAACCCACCGTTCCTCGTCCACTTTTATTTCTTCCGCTTCATAGGCTCCACCCACTTTGCGCAAGCCGGTGACTTCGCAAAGCAAGGTGTAAAGCGGCGGCATAATCGTGAACACCGCAACAAACATGGCGATAGTGGACAGGGCTAGGCGGAAGACAGTTTTACGCGTGGCCTTTTCCATGATCACCGTCTCAGTCTACCTTCGGCGGAGTAGTAAAGGTGTGGTAAGGCGCCGGTGAAGGAACCGTCCACTCGAGGCCATGTGATCCTTCCCAGACGCGGTCTGTCGCTTTGCGCCCGCTGACGATCGCGCGTATCACGACGTAGAGGAACAGCACCTGCGCGGCACCAAACAGGAACGAGCCCACGGAGGAGAGCATATTCCAATTGGCAAACAGCGGGTTGTAATCCGGAATTCGGCGCGGCATACCAGCGAGACCGGAGAAGTGCATCGGGAAGAACGTAAGGTTAAGACCGATGAACGCCAACCAGAAATGGGTTTTGCCCAAGGTCTCGTCATACATGCGACCACACCACTTGGGCAACCAGTAATAGACCGCAGCGGTAATGGAGAAAATCGCACCTGGCACCAGTACGTAGTGGAAGTGGGCAACCACGAAATAAGTATCGTGATATTGGAAATCCGCCGGTGCTATCGCCAGCATCAGGCCAGAGAAACCGCCGATGGTGAACAGGATAACGAAGGCGATGGAAAACAGCATAGGCGTTTCAAAGGTCATCGAACCCTTGTACATGGTGGTAACCCAGTTAAAGACCTTCACGCCGGTGGGAACCGCAATCGCCATAGTCGCGATCATAAACACCCACTCACCTATGAACGGCATACCCACAGTAAACATGTGGTGCGCCCATACCATAAAGCTCAGAATCGCGATCGAAGCCGTTGCGTACACCATTGAGGAGTAACCGAACAAGGGTTTGCGCGCGAAGGTCGGGATAATCGCACTGACCACACCGAAGGCCGGCAGGATCATGATGTAAACCTCAGGGTGACCGAAGAACCAGAAAATGTGCTGGAACAAAACCGGGTCACCGCCGCCAGCAGCATTAAAGAAAGAGGTGCCGAAATGAATATCCATCAGCATCATAGTCACTACACCCGCAAGCACCGGCATTACCGCGATCAGCAGGTAGGCAGTGATTAACCAGGTCCAGACGAACAAGGGCATTTTCATCAAGGTCATGCCGGGCGCACGCATATTCAAGATGGTGGCAATAATGTTGATCGCACCCATGATCGAGCTCGCACCCATGATGTGGACGGCGAAAATAAAGAAGGTCACGCTCGGGGGTGCATAGGTGGTGGACAACGGAGCGTAGAATGTCCAGCCAAAGTTAGGAGCACCGCCCTGCATAAACAGGGTGGACGCCAACATGGCAAACGCAAACGGGAGAATCCAGAAACTCAGGTTGTTCATGCGCGGCAGCGCCATGTCAGGTGCACCGATCATCATGGGCACCATCCAGTTGGCCAGACCGACAAACGCCGGCATGACCGCGCCAAACACCATCACCAACCCGTGCATGGTGGTCATCTGGTTGAAGAAGTTGGGCTCGACGATCTGCAGGCCGGGCTCGAACAATTCGGCGCGGATGATCAGAGCAAAAATACCGCCGAGGAAAAACATCGCAAAGCTAAACCACATGTACATAGTGCCTATGTCTTTGTGGTTTGTAGTGAATAACCAGCGGCTTAAACCGTGCGCAGGACCATGTGCCATAAGATTGTCTCCTTATTGGCCTTGCTTGAAGTTAACGACATCAATGGGCTGGATCTGATCGCCCATATTGTTGCCAAACGCGTTGCGCTGAAAGGTCACGACCGCAGCGATGTCGACGGGGCTCAATTGCTCTCCAAAAGGCGGCATGCCTACACCACCGTTGACGACCCGATTGATGTGCGCGCCCACAGGGCCGGTTGAGATTTTGCTGCCGGCGATGGCCGGGAAGACACCCGCCAAACCCTTACCGTCAGCTTGGTGGCACGATGCGCAGTTTTTGATATAGACGGCTTCGCCCTGCTCATACAACTGCTGGAAAGTCAGCGTCTGCTTGACGGCTTCCGCGATAGCGCGGGCCTTTTCACGCTTGCCTTCGAGCCAGGCGTCGTATTCTGCCTGCTCTACCGCGTGCACCACCACAGGCATATAGCCATGGTCTTTGCCACACAGTTCAGTACATTGGCCGCGATACACACCAGGCACTTCGACCTTGGTCCAGGCTTCGTGGATATAACCGGGAATTGCGTCGCGCTTCACCCCCAATGCCGGAACCCACCAGGAATGGATGACATCTGCGGCAGTTACAAGAAAGCGAACTTTTTTGCCAATAGGGATGTAAACAGGCTCATCCACTTCAAGCAGATAGTGCTCGGATTTTTCTTCGGCATTTTCGATTTGGCTGCGGGGAGTACTGAGAAGGCTGAAAAAGGTGACGTTTTCACCCTGGTCGTCCAGATACTCGTACTTCCATTTCCACTGGTAGCCCGTAATCAAAATATCTAAATCGGCATCGTCGGTATCGTAGATGTGCACAAGCGTTTTGGTGGCGGGAACCGCCATAATCACCAGAATGATGACCGGGATAATCGTCCAAATTAATTCGAGCGTGACGTTTTCATGGAAATGGGCCGGCTTGACGCCGCGGGATTTGCGGTGGACGAACATGGTGTAGAACATCACCCCAAACACCACCACGCCGATAATCACACACCACCAGAAGATCTGCATATGCAGGCCGTGGATCTGACGGCTGACCGACGTCACCCCTTCGGTCATATTCAGCGGCCATTCTGACGCCCAGCATGCAGCGGGCAATCCCGCCAGAAATGCATAGAGCGGCAACAACAACCGTTTCGATTTGCCTAACATCGCCCCGTCTCCGTGTTTTTTTAATTAGGGAAGGTAAGAAAAAAATGTGGTTGTTTCTTATGTTCAGCGGCTTGGTGGTTCGCGAGACGCGAACCGACGCATTGATTATGCGCCAGTACCAGGGAACTCGTGCGCAGCACCTGCGACAAAACGCCGCATAGGAAGCCATAAAACCTTATAAAGGTCAATGATTAAAATAGCGGAAATCGCTAACCGTAAAAGTCGCGGGAAGCGGCTATCAATTCGGCTGCAGGACTTTTACGCACATCTCTCGCCCGCCTATCGGTTCACTTATCGATTTGTGACGCAATTTTTAGGTGCTTTCGCCAGTTCTGATCTAAGGTGCATGTATGCATACGCTTCGCTCAGAGCCTAGAGATGTCACTGTGGTTGAGCAGCCAGCTGTTTATTTTATAGCCTTAATTCACTTTTTATTCAGACGCTTTTATCACTCATTGACGAGCTGCCAACGCTCGCCATTTTCCATTGCGCCCGAGTAAATCCTTTTGATGACGATTAACTGTGCCGCGCGCATTTGCGCGTGATCTTGATCATATGACTGAAAGTAAGTTGTCGCAGATCCGCACCGCCATCGCGGAGGCGTGTCGACAAGAAAGCCAGACGCATGAGCTGGAGATCTATCTGACCTCTCTCGCGCCGCGACTGCATAAAGCCATTAGCCTGCCGCAAGAAAATTCCGCCGCGGTCCTGCTGCGATTTGTCGTGCGCTATATCGAACATGCGCCCGACTTCCTCGCCACACTCGCAGCAGCAATGGAGCGCAAGGGCGTCTTGGCCTACGGCACGGTATTTTTAGAAATCGCCACGGATTTTTTTCTCCAGCCGCCAGAGGTCGTTCATCACGACGGTGGTCTGCGTGCGCTGATCGATGAAGCCTATCTCGCCCATCGCCTGATCGAAGAAATTAACGATCGTCTACTGATCCTGTGCGGCGTGCCCCTCGCTCCCATGGACATGACTATGGCAAACATTATCGTGCATCAGTTATTGGGAGAGGAGTTCGCTAATCAACTGGATCTCGCTGTCCACTATGCCGTGGAGGCTCTGTTTCAACCAGATCAGCTCAGTGGAGATTCTCGATTAGCACGCTTCGTCATCCAGCACGCTCATTCGGGAGGTTCGTATGCCACTGAATGGCCCTGTATGGTGGACGACTCCGAGATCCATCTGAACTTTGCTGCCAGTTCCGCGAAAGTCACGGAGCATTGATTCACCCCTCTGTTTTATCTCCTTCACTCTGCTTTTTTTCGGGCGCCGGATCGAGCAGGCGCACCAACTGGGTTTCCTGTGCATCCTGTTCCTGCGGCGTATTCACGCGTGTCTGGATTTCCCTTACTCCCGGTTTGAAGCGCATTTCATCGCGAAAGCCGCACTCCACGCATTCGCGGTAATCCGTGTCATCGATGCGGTACATGACGATGCGGTCGCTCGCTTTGCAGCGGGGGCACACCGCGCCGGCGATAAACCGCTTTTTTACGGATGTCATGCCCCTATCCCCGCATGGCGCAACAGCGCCGCTATATCCGGATCGCGACCGCGAAAACGGCGGAACAGCGTCATGGCATCTTCTGATCCGCCTTTCTCGAGAATTTCGCGGAGAAAACGCTCGCCAGTGCTGGCGTCGAACAAGCCGCTTTCCTCAAACGCTGCAAAGGCATCCGCCGATAACACTTCCGCCCATTTGTAGCTGTAGTAGCCGGCGGCGTAACCGCCAGCAAAAATATGGGTGAAGCCGTTCTGAAAGCGATTGAATGCGGGCGGCACCAGCACCGCCACTTCGTGGCGGACCTCATCCAGCAACGCCTGCACTCCCGGAAATCCGGCATCGCCATATTCCATGTGCAATCGGAAATCGAAGAGCGCAAATTCGATCTGACGCAGGATCATCATGGCCGCCTGGAAGTTCTTGGCCGCCAGCATTTTCTCAATCAATACGTCGGGCAGGGATTCACCGGTTTTGTAATGGCCGGAAAGGCTTTTCAGCACCGACGGTTCCCAGCACCAGTTCTCCATAAACTGACTGGGCAGCTCCACCGCGTCCCATGCCACGCCATTGATACCGCTGACCGCCGCCACATCGACCCGGGTCAACATATGGTGCAAGCCATGACCGAATTCGTGGAACAGAGTGGTGACTTCGTTATGGGTCAGCAGACTGGGCGTATCACCCACCGGCGCGTTGAAGTTGCACACCAGATAGGCCACCGGCAATTGCAACCCTTCGAGGGTCTGCCGGCGCACCCGGCACTCCGCCATCCAGGCGCCGCCGCGTTTACCTTCGCGGGCGAACAGATCGAGATAAAAATAGGCCAGCGGTTCACCGTGGCGCTCGATCGCGAAGAACTGCACGTCCTGATGCCAGGTCTCCACGCCGCCCTGTGGTTTTATGTCGATACTGAAGAGTTTTTTGTTGAGGGCAAACAGGCCGTTAAGGACTTTTTCCAAGGGGAAATACGGACGCAGAACTTCCTGAGAGATCTCATAACGCGCCTCTTTGAGTTTCTCGGAATAATAGGGCACATCCCATACCTCCAAGCTCTCCACTCCGCGCTCACTGCGCGCCCAATCCCGCAGCTCGGTGAGATCCCGCTCCGCCTGCGCCCGCGACTTCTGCGCCAGCTCACTGAGGAATTCCAGAACCTGCGCCGTGCTTTGCGCCATCTTCGGGGCAATCGACAATTCTGAATAATTGGTGAAGCCCAGCAGCCGGGCGAGCTCCTGGCGCAATTGCAGAATTTCCTCGATCAGCGGGGTGTTGTCCCACTGCCCGGCGGTAGGCCCCTGGTCGGAGGCCCGCGTCATATAGGCGGTGTACATTTCCCGGCGCAGCTCGCGGTTGTCCGCCTGGGTCATAACGGTGAGATAGACCGGGCCGTCCAGAGTCAGCACCCAACCTTCCAGATTGCGATTTGCCGCTGCGCGCGCCGCACCTGCCAGTGCCGATTCAGGCAGTCCGGACAGTTCCGCCTGATCAGTAATGTGCTTGAACCAGCCCTGAGTGGCATCGAGCACATTGTTGGAAAAACGGTTGCTGAGGTCGGACAAGCGCGTCTGGATTTCGCCATAACGCTTTTTCGCTGCATCGGGCAGGCTCACTCCCGCTAAGCGAAAATCGCGCAGCGCATTTTGAATCGCCGTCTGTTGAGCTGTGGTCAGATGGTTGTAAGCCTCGCCCTCGGCCAAGCGTTCGTAGGCGGAAAACAGCGCGCTGTTCTGGCCGATGCGGGTGTTGTACTCGGTCAGCAGCGCGATGCTGCTGTTGTAGGCCTCGCGCAGGCTGGGATTGTTAGCGACGCCATTGAGGTGGCTGACCGGTGACCAAGCCTGATTCAGCTGGTCCTCCCGCTCCTCCAGGGGGGCCACCAGAGTCTCCCAGTTCGGTTCCTGCAGTTGTTCGAGTTGGCTTTCCAATGCGGCCAAGTTGCTCTCGGTCAGGTTTTGCACGGCCGGCAACACATGCTCGGGCTGAATAGCGGCGAACGGTGGCAGGCGGTGGCTCGTGAGCAGGGGATTGCCGGCGGATGAATCGAACATACGAACCTTTCCTCGTGTCTGGAGCTGGTCTGAACAGCGATGGTTTATGATACGTGATTCCTTTTCGACAGGAGCAATCCATGCCTGACTCCCTGCGTCCTTACCGCAATCATTTTCCCGTGCTTGGCCAGAACGTTTATGTCGACCCCACTGCGGTGGTGATCGGCGACGTGGCACTCGGCGACGACTGTTCCGTGTGGCCATGTGCCGTCGTGCGCGGCGATATGCATCACATTCGTGTGGGCGCGCGCACCAGTATTCAAGACAATGCGGTGTTGCATATCACTCACGCCAGCGACTTCAACCCAGGCGGCTGGCCGCTCGCCATCGGTGACGATGTCACCATCGGCCATCGCGCCTGCCTACACGGCTGCACCATTGGCAATCGAGTCTTGGTGGGTATAGGGGCGACGATCTTGGACGGTGCGGTGGTGGAGGAGGATGTGGTGATCGGCGCGGGAACTCTGGTGCCGCCGGGCAAAAGGCTGGAGAGCGGCTTTCTGTACGTCGGCAGTCCCTGCAAACAAGCGCGGCCGCTGAAAGACAGCGAATTGCGTTTCTTCCAGTACTCCGCGCAGAACTATGTGAAATTGAAGAACGAGTACCTCAACTCTTAACAAGATGACTTAAGTTGCCGCGATCATGGTGCGCAGCTTTGCCAGCACGGGCCGGGTTTCCGGCCGCACACCTCGCCACAGATAAAACGCCTCCGCCGCCTGCTCTACCAACATGCCGAGGCCATCGGCGCTCTGCCCTACTCCCTGCTCCGCCGCCCAACGCAAAAATGCGGTAGGTTCAGCCCCGTACATCAAGTCGTAGGCTGCGGAATCCGCACCAACCAACCCATTTGGAACAGGTGGAAGTTCGCCAGCGAGACTGGCCGAGGTGCCATTGATGACAAGGTCGAAGTTGCCGCGCAGTTCCGCATAACCCGACACCTCTACTGCTCCCGCCGGAAATATCTGGGCGATGGCGCCGGCTTTTTCCACGGTGCGATTGGCGATCAGCAGCGATTGCGGCTGCTGCGCCAGCAGCGGCCCAACAATCCCGCGCACGGCGCCGCCGGCACCGAGAATCAGGATGCGCTGTTCGCGCAACGCCCAGCCCAGAGCGAGAAGATCCGCCACCAGCCCGGAACCGTCGGTGTTATCGCCGAGAACAGTGCCATCGTTTTGCAGCGCCAGCGTGTTGACCGCGCCAGCGAGGCGCCCGCGCTCGGTCATGGTATCGGCATAGCGGTAGGCCTGCTCCTTAAACGGCACGGTCACATTGAGGCCCCTGCCGCCGAGGGCAAAGAAGCTCGTCACTTCTTCATCAAAAGCCGTCAGCTCGACCAAGAGCTTGTCGTACGTCAGCGACTGCCCGGTTTGTTCGGCGAACAGCTGGTGAATAATCGGCGATTTGGAATGGGCAATGGGATTACCGACTACCGCATAACGATCCATAGTCATACCCACTCCCGCGCTCGCAGATAGTCGGTGTAAAGGCGGTATTCGGCGGTGCCAGGTTCCGGTTGCCAGTCGTATTCCCAGCGTACCAGAGGTGGCAGTGACATCAGAATGGATTCCGTGCGACCACCGGTTTGCAGGCCAAAGAGGGTGCCACGGTCATAGACCAAATTAAATTCCACATAGCGGCCGCGGCGGTACAGTTGAAATTGGCGCTCGCGTTCGCCGTAAGGTATTTGAAAGCGACGCTTAACAATGGGGATATAGGCGTCAATATAACTGTCTCCCACGGCGCGAATAAAAGCAAAGCTGTCGGTGAAACCCGGTTCGTTCAGATCGTCGAAAAACAGGCCGCCGACTCCGCGGGGTTCATTGCGATGTTTGAGGAAAAAATATTCGTCGCACCAGCGTTTATATTTGGAATACACATCGCTGCCAAAAGGCTGACACGCACCCGCAGCGACTCGGTGCCAGTGAGCGCAGTCATCGTCAAAACCGTAATAAGGCGTCAGATCGTAACCGCCGCCAAACCACCATACGGGCGGCTCGCCCTCTTTCTCCGCAATAAAAAACCGCACATTGGCGTGACTGGTGGGCACATAGGGGTTGCGCGGATGCATTACCAGGGACACGCCCATGGCCTCAAAACTGCGCCCGGCCAGCTCTGGCCGATGGGCAGTAGCGGACGCCGGCATGCGCGCGCCCATCACATGGGAAAAATTGACGCCGCCTTTTTCAAATACCGCGCCTTCCGCCAACACCCGCGAGCGACCGCCGCCGCCCTCTTCACGGGTCCACGAATCCTCGACAAAGGATTTTGTGCCATCGGTTGCGGCCAGAGCTGTGCAGATGCGGTCTTGCAAGTCCATTAAATAGTCTTTAACCGCTTGTTTATCAGGTTGGCTCATATGCTTCTCGTTGACAATTTCAGGCGCGCACCAAAGCGCCGGTGACTAAATCCCGGATGGTGCTGGGCTTAGCGTTGCGGTTGACCTGGCCCGGCGCGTACTCCACCTGGTCACCGAAATAAAAGCGCGCCTTCAGAGCGCTTCGCGCGGGCGGCAAGCCCTGGGGATTGGCGGAAGTCGAAACCAGCGGACCTGCCAGCTGGCACAGCGCGCGCACCACCGGATGGGCGCTCACTCGCAGGGCGACGGTGGTGTGTTCGCCGCAGATCCAATAAGGCACTTCGCCGTGATGGGGCACCAGCCAAGTGTTAGGGCCAGGCCAACTGGCGTTCAGCACGGCGCGCTGATCCTGCTCCAAATGGCGGAGAATAAATTCGAATTGCTCCGCAGCGGAGGCGACCAGAATCACACCTTTGCTTACCGGGCGTTTCTTGAGTTCGAGAATTTTCTCAACGGCGTGGCGATTGCGCGGATCGGCGCCCAAACCCCACACACCTTCGGTCGGATAGGCCAGGACACCACCCGACGCCAGATGACGAGCAGCGCGACCTATGGCTGGATGAAATCGATAATTCAATGTCCCACTGCCTCAGCAAGGGCCACCTGATGGTGGCGCGGAAAGCGGGGAAAAGTACCTCAGTTGATCTTGAGGGACAAGTCTAGGCCTCTCACTGCCGGCAGGGAGCGCGCGTAGCCATTGCCCATATTGCCGACAAGGCCGCGCAGCTCCATGGTGAGCAGTGCTGCCATAAGCTCACCGGCCCCAAGGCCCGTGCGTTCCACCAAGGTATCCAGGGTAATGGGGTCGTAACCCAATTCTGCGAGAATGCGCTCTTCGTGTTCGTTTTCCACCAGCTCACCTGCGACCTGCAGCGCGGTGCGCGCCGGATCCTGTAGCTCCTGCCATTTCATCGACAGGAAGCCCTGCAATTCATCCACTATGTCCTGGGCGGTCTCCACCAATTTGGCACCATCTTTAATCAACGCGTGGCAACCGCGACTGAGAGGATTATGAATGGACCCGGGGATGGCGAAGACCTCGCGATTCTGCTGCAGTGCGTAGCGGGCGGTGATCAGGGAGCCGCTTTTGACCGCCGCCTCCACCACCAGCACACCGAGACTAAGGCCGCTGATGATGCGATTGCGCTGGGGAAAATTCGCCGGAAGCGGTTGCACGCCGAGAGGAAATTCCGTGATCACAGCACCGCCGTGGTTGACGATCTCCTGGGCGATCTGGAAGTGGCGTTGGGGATAAATCTGATCGATGCCTGTACCGAGGACGGCAATGGTTTTACCGTTGGCACTCAAGGTACCTTGATGGGCCGCTATATCAACGCCTAGAGCAAGGCCGCTGGTGATGGTGACACCGGCAGAGGCAAGCTCGCGAGCGAATTGAGTGGCATTGTCGCGGCCTCCCGGTGTGGGGCTGCGACTGCCAACCACCGCGATCTGCGGTAGAGAAAGAACCGTCGGGTCACCCCACACATATAACAGCGGTGGCGCACGGCGGATTTCACGCAACAGGTGCGGGTAGTGTTCACTGTGAGGATCGAGAAGATGAATGTTGTGTTCGGCGAGCCATGCCAAGTCGGCGCGCACCTGACGCATTACCGAACTATTCTCGCCGCGTTCACGGTAGTCCATCAGGGCGTCACAGGCCGCCGCGGACAATACCTTGGATACAACATCAATGGGCGCTTCGAGGGCGGTATTCAGCACAGGAAACTCGTCCAACAAACGCCAATAAGTGCCGGAACCAGTCTCGGGCAGGCGTTGCAGGAGCAGTATTTGTTCGCTGGAGGTCAACATGTCATCGTCCGTGAAACCCTGAAGAAACGATCGGCGTAAAGCCTAACAGCATGCGACAGAGCTGTCACTGCGCGCTAATTCATCAACTTAAATAAAAAAGCCCCGTAATGACGGGGCTTTAGAGAGGCGCTGCTCAACCTTAGGGGTTACGCGCCAGATCGCGGATCGCCAGTGGCCGGTCAGCCTCCAACACCAGTCCCAGGCTGACTTTTTCGAAGGTGCGGAACACCATTACCAGCCCAGCGCGCTCGTCCGGCAGAGTCACCATATCGCCTTTGACCCGGTCTTTAACCGTGCCACCGCGCTTATACACAGCCAGTACATTACCAACAGTTATACCTTCGCGGTCACCTCTGTTGATAACCACAACGTCCATTTTGCCCACTTGAGTCACGCCACCTTCAACGGCGATTATCTGGGCGTTGACGTCGACCTTGGGCGCTGAAGGGAAGAAATTGGCATCGATGGAGCGTTGTTCTTCGCTGAGCAGGCGGTCGCCGACGCGCACTTCTTCAGTGGTGCGGGTCATCAACAAAGTAGCGACTTCACCATCCAGTGCACGCATACGGCCTGAACCTATATCCATCGCCTGGATACCCAGCAGTTCGCCGGTTTCCGGATCTATATAAGTGTCCCCTCGGCGATAAACGCCATATACCGCAACATCAGTGTCGAAGGTGCCGCGGGCATACAATCGATCGCCCTTGCCAAGCACCAAACGCTTGGATTCGCCGGATACCACGTGGGGCGCACGATCCAATTCTTCTTGCGTGACTACGCGGCTGCGCGAGAGGAAGTTATTGATTTTGTCGAGGGGGATGGTGGGAATGGCTTCGCCTTCATCCAGTGTTCTGACTTTCGGTGACAGTTTTACCACGCGGTTGCTGCTGTCTACGACTATGCGGGGCTTGCCATCAAAATACACCAAGCGGATGACATCACCAGGATAGATAAGGTGAGGGTTGGCGATTTGCGGATTGACGTGCCAGATTTCCGGCCACATCCAAGGATTGCTGAGAAAGGTATTCGAGATATCCCACAGGGTGTCGCCTTTAACGACTGTGTACTCTTCAGGATAATCAGATCTAAGTTCCGGTTCCTGCGCCATTGCCTGGCCGAGCAGCAGACATGCGCCCAGCAAACCCAAGATGCGTTTTTTCATATTCAGCGGTCCTGTACCATGCGGCCTTAGAGATGTATTAAAGTTATTATAGTAGTCGAATGCTGCTGGGTTGAAAGCCAGGTTCGGCAGAGGTCGTCTTCAATAACTGATGGCTGATCATTATGTTAGCAGCGACATTTACCCCTTTACTAGCGAAGTTTGTCACAAAGGCCAATGGCACAATTAACCATACTTCAGTTCCCAGATCCACGTCTGAGAACCCATGCAAAGCCGGTTGAGCAGGTCGACGACCGGGTCCGTCAACTTATCGATGATATGTTTGAGACGATGTACGAGGCGCCTGGAGTAGGGTTGGCCGCGACTCAAGTCAACGTGCATGAGCAAATTGTCGTTATCGATGTTTCGGAAGAGCGCGACCAACCTCTGGTCTTCATCAACCCCAAAATCGAAGTGATCGACGAAACGCTTTTCGATTATGAAGAGGGCTGTCTGAGCGTGCCCGGGTTTTATGAAAAGGTCACCCGTCCACGCCATGTGCGAGTCACAGCGTTAGATCGCAACGGCGAATCCTTCACCATCGAGCCCGAAGGCCTGCTGGCAGTGTGTATTCAGCACGAATGCGACCACTTGAATGGCAAGCTCTTCGTCGACTACCTGTCCAATCTGAAACGCCAGCGGATTCGCGCCAAGCTCGAAAAACAGCGCAAAGAAACCTGATCCGGAGCTTCCTCCTCCACTCTTCTTGGTAATTTCGATGACCACAGACGACGGGCTCAAGATTATTTTTGCCGGCACACCGGAATTTGCGTCCCGGCATTTGAATGCGCTTTTACAAGGCCCACACCGGGTCATCGCTGTCTACACCCAGCCAGATCGACCGGCAGGTCGTGGTAAAAAACTACAGGCGAGCCCGGTGAAGGACGCCGCCGTGGCAGCTGGCATTGAGGTCCAGCAACCTCTTTCGCTGAAAACAGCGGAGGCCCAAGCAACCCTCGCCGCTTACGGCGCAGACGTCATGGTGGTAGTGGCTTATGGGTTGCTGCTGCCCGCCGCTGTGCTGGCGACCCCGCGTTTTGGCTGCATCAATGTGCACGCCTCGCTGTTGCCGCGCTGGCGTGGCGCGGCGCCGATTCAACGGGCGATTGAGGCTGGTGATACCGAGACAGGCGTCACCATCATGCAGATGGATGTGGGTCTCGATACCGGCCCAATGCTGTTGACTCGCACCTGTCCAATCCTGCCCGATGATAACGCTGCCGATCTGCACGACCACCTGGCTGAAATCGGACCGCCGGCTCTGTTGGAAGCGCTGCAGCAACTACAGAATGGCACTTTGCAGGGTGAAGTGCAGGACAATAGCCTTGCCACCTACGCTCATAAGCTCACCAAAGAGGAAGCGCTGATCAATTGGTCGCAACCCGCCAGCGTGATTGAACGCCGCATCCGCGCCTTTAATCCATTTCCCGTCGCGTTCACCACCTTTGCCAGCGAGCCGTTGCGCATCTTTGAAGCGAAGGTAGATTCACGTTCCCACACCGCTGCACCCGGCACCATTCTGCAGGCGGACCGGGAGCTAGTAGTGGCCTGCGGTGAGCAGACCTCCCTGGAGCTGTTGACCATGCAGCTGCCGGGTAAAAAAGCCATGGCAGTGAGAGACTTATTGAACGGCGCGGCTGGCCGCTG
The DNA here is from genome assembly GCA_052039425.1 of Sphingobacterium griseoflavum. Lineage (GTDB taxonomy): Bacteria > Pseudomonadota > Gammaproteobacteria > Pseudomonadales > Cellvibrionaceae > UBA5868. The sequence goes on from JBQGED010000121.1 coordinate 21,912, forward strand.
GCAGCCAGGCATGCAGCTGGGCGCGCCATGAGCGCCTCGGTGCGCACCTTGGCGGCACGCTTTCTCGCTGACGTGATTCGCGGCGATAAATCCCTGGCAGCCCTTCCTCCCTATCCGCAACTGAGCGCGCAGGACCGGGCTTTGTTGCAAGAACTTTGCTTCGGCGTCTGCCGTTTTTATTTCCGTCAAGGAGCGCTGTTACGGGACTTCCTGCCCAAACCGCTGAAAGCCAAAGATGCGGATGTGCAGGCACTGCTGCACCTGGGCGTCTACCAGCTGCTGTTCACACGCGTCCCCGATCACGCCGCCATCGGTGCAACGGTGGAAGCCGCCAACGGTTTGAAAAAGCCTTGGGCCAAAGGTCTGATCAACGGCGTGCTGCGCAATCTGCAGCGCCGACTGCCGGAGCTGCAGTGGCAGGATCTGCCGAATCACCCGGACTGGCTGACTAACGCTTTACACAAAGCTTGGCCTGAGCAATGGCAAGCCATACTCGTTGCCAATGATCAACGTCCGCCTTTTACCTTGCGAGTCAATCGCGCCAAAACCACTCGCGACGCCTACCTGGCCGAGTTACGTCAGCGAGATTTAGCCGCCGATCTCTGCGCCTTCGCCCCCGATGGCATCACTCTCCAGCAACCTTGTCCGGTGACGGACTTGCCGGGTTTTACCGAGGCGGCGGTGAGTGTGCAGGATGAAGCCGCGCAGCTAGCCGCAGACCTGCTGCAGCTGGCTCCAGGCCAGCGTGTACTCGACGCCTGCTGCGCGCCCGGAGGTAAAACCTGCCATATCCTTGAATGTGAGCGTTCACTCCGAGAGGTGGTGGCGCTGGATGTTGAGGTCACCCGTATGACACGGGTGGAGGAAAATCTGCGCCGTCTGGGCCTGGTCGCAACCTTAAAAGTCGCGGACGCGGCCGACACTGCCGCCTGGTGGGATCAGCAACTGTTCGACCGGATTCTGCTCGATGCCCCCTGTTCTGCCACGGGTGTGATCCGTCGCCATCCCGACGTCAAATTGCTGCGGCGCGCAAATGATATTGCTAAGCTTGCGGACCTGCAGCGGCGGCTATTGGATGCGTTGTGGTCAACGTTGAGGCCCGGTGGCTTGCTGGTTTATGCCACCTGTTCGGTGCTGCCTCAGGAAAATGAGGAGCAAGTGGCGACCTTCATCGCCACCCATGGCGATGCGGAGCATCTGCCTATAGTGGCTGATTGGGGCATTGAACGCCCCTATGGTCGCCAGCTTTTACCCCGCGATGGCGGCCATGACGGTTTTTACTACGCGCTTCTGCACAAGCGCTGAGCGCCACGCGACAATCGGCTGAGTCGGTCCTATGAAAATTATTATTCTCGGCGCCGGACAAGTCGGCGGCACCCTAGCCACCAATCTCTCCAGCGAGGCCAACGACATTACCGTCGTCGACCGTAATGAAACCTCCCTGCGCGAACTACGCGACCGTATCGATATAGGTGTGGTGTACGGCCACGCCTCCCATCCCTCAGTGTTGCTGCGTGCCGGCATTGAAGATGCGGATATGTTGATCGCCGTCACCAGCGATGACGAGATCAACATGGTCGCCTGCCAGATCGCTCACAGCCTATTTAACACCCCCACCAAAATCGCCCGAATCCGCTCGCAGGAATACGCCGCCTACCCGGGTATGTTCCGCAAAGACGCGCTGCCCGTGGATGTGATCATCAGTCCCGAGCAGATCGTGTCCAACTACATCTACCGCTTGGTGGAACATCCCGGCGCATTGCAGGTGTTGGACTTCGCTGGCGGCCGCGTGCAGCTGGTGGCAGTGCGGGCGTACTACGGTGGGCCGCTGGTGGGGCAGGAGTTGCGCTTTATCCGCAAACATATGCCCAGCGTAGATACTCGGGTAGCCGCCATCTACCGGCGCAATCGCGCCATCACGCCGCGGGGCACCACGGTGATCGAAGCCGACGACGAGGTATTTTTTATCGCGGCGCGAGAGGACATACGCGCGGTGATGAGCGAGCTGCGCCGCCTGGACCGCCCCTACAAACGTATAGTGATTGCAGGCGGCGGCAATATCGGCCTGAGTCTCGCCACCAAATTGGAAAGCCGCTATGCCGTAAAGGTCATTGAGTACAACGAAAAGCGCGCAGCGGTTCTCGCGGAAAAACTCCGCCACGCCATTGTGCTGCACGGCAGCGCCTCGGATCGGGATCTGTTGCTGGAGGAAAACGTCGAGGATACCGATGTATTCCTTGCGGTCACCAATAGCGATGAAGCCAACATCATGTCATCCATGCTGGCCAAACGGCTGGGTGCCCGCAAAGTGCTGACCCTGATCGGCAACCCCGCTTATGTGGATTTGGTGCAGGGCGGCGAAATCGATATCGCCATCTCGCCGCAACAGGCCACCATTGGTAGCTTGCTAACACACGTAAGGCGCGGCGACATAGTGAATGTTCACTCCTTGCGCCGAGGAGCGGCGGAAGCCATTGAGGTTATCGCTCACGGCGACAGCAAAAGCTCCAAGGTTGTCGGTCGCACCATCGAGGATATCGATCTTCCGGAAGGCGCAACCATCGGAGCGATTGTGCGGGCGAAAAAAAACGATCAGGGTGGCAGCGACGGTTACGAGGTGTTGATCGCTCACGACGACACTCGCATTGAATCCGGTGACCATGTGATTCTGTTCCTGGTGGACCGGCGCTATACCCGCGACATCGAGCGCCTGTTCCAGGTGGGTTTTACGTTCTTCTGACATGCGCCCCGCCATCGTCTGCAAAGTGCTGGGCCTATTGCTGATGCTGTTCAGCGCGAGCCTGCTGCCGCCTATAGGGGTAGCGCTGTGGTATGGCGATCAAGGGCATTGGGCTTTCCTGCTCGCCTTTGCCATCACCCTGATCACCGGACTGTTACTCTGGTATCCGGCCCACGATCTGCACCAGGAGCTGCGCACCCGCGACGGCTTTCTGATCACCGTATTCTTCTGGCTGGTACTGGCGCTGTTCGGTGCCCTGCCCTTTATCTTCTTTGGCGCTACAGAACTGGCGCTGGTGGACGCCTTTTTTGAGGCGCTATCCGGGCTGACCACCACCGGCGCGACTGTGTTAATGGATCTGGATCGGCTGCCCCGCTCGCTGCTGTACTACCGCCAGCAGCTGCACTGGCTGGGAGGCATCGGGATTGTGGTGATCGCGGTGGCGATTCTGCCAATGTTGGGGGTGGGGGGTATGCAGCTGTACCGCGCGGAGACACCAGGGCCGCTGAAGGACACCAAGCTCACGCCACGGATCACCGAAACCGCCAAAGCGCTGTTTATGATTTATCTCGCGCTGACGGTTGCCTGCGGCACTGGTTATTGGCTGGCCGGCATGTCTCTTTTCGATGCCGTGGGTCACGCCTACGCCACCGTGGCTATTGGCGGTTTTTCCACCCACAACGCGAGCATCGGCCACTACTACGACAATCCGCTGGTGCTGATCGTATGCATGGTGTTTATGGTGCTGGCGGGGATGAACTTCGCTCTGCACTTTCTCGCCTGGCAGGGCCGCAGCCTGCGCCACTACCTCGCCGATCCCGAATGCCGTTTTTACTTGCAGATGCTGCTGGCAGGTTCGGCCACGACCGTCGCTTATCTCTACGTCAGCGGCGCCTACGGTATTGGCGATAGCCTTTTACACGGCAGTTTCGCCCTGATCAGCAGTCTGACCACCACCGGATTTACCACCATAGAACACAGTACCTGGCCGCCCGGTCTGGACTTATTCGTGTTTCTCAGTGCGTTTATCGGCGCATGCGCCGGCTCCACCGGCAGCGGCTTGAAGGTGATCCGCGTGCTGCTGATCGTCAAACAAGGACTGCGGGAGATTCGCCGCCTGATTCACCCCAATGCCATCCAGCCGCTGAAACTCGGCTCGCGCACCGTATCCAACCGGGTGATCGAAGCAGTCTGGGGATTTTTCGCCGTCTATTTACTGGCGTACTTGGTGCTGTGCTGGCTCCTGCTGGCCACCGGCCTGGACTTCACGAGCGCGTTTACTGCCGTGGGCGCCTGTATTAATAACTTCGGCCCCGGTATGGGCGAGGTGGCTGTGCATTACGGCGACCTCAACACCCAGGCGAAGTGGATTCTCTGCGCCGCCATGTTGTTGGGACGTCTGGAGGTTTTTACGCTGCTGGTGCTGTTCACCCCCATGTTCTGGCGGCGATAACAAAAGGCGCGCCGCTTTGCCCAGCAGGGTGTCATCCTTGTCAGGTCAAAGGGCAAATTCAAAAGTTGCGGGATTGTGCTGGGCAGGCCACAGGCCCGCCGCGTTGTCGTTATTTGGCTTGCCCCAATTACTTGGCTGAATACGGATCCTGCGCCAGCAGGTAGGAACGCAATTCCGCTTTGTGTGGATGGTTTTGGATCCACGCGCGGATCTCCCGGGCTTTGGCGTAGTCCTCCTCACCAAAGCGGCTTAGGTACAGATTGGTAAAGGTCGCACGAGTCTGATCGGCGCGGATCTTCTGCTGCCAAGGCTCAGTGAGCAGGACGTTGAGGCTGCCGGCCAAACCTTTGTTTTTCAGCAGCGCCCACTCACCTTTATCCAGCCACACCCCGCCGACCCGCGGACTGTAGTCCAGGCGGTGGGAATCGTTGCTGAGAATACGGAACTTGCTCATTAGGGTGCCGGTAACCGGGCAGACCAGGGCGCGGTCGGTGTTTTCAATTTCCTGGCTCTCCAATGCCACCGGTTGAAACGGATAGTCCGGATGGTGCTCCTGCCAGGTCACATAGTCTTCGATCAGAATCCAGTTGCCGCCGCAGTGGTCGCAGGTGTGGCAGCGAAACAGCGCGTCGAGAAAGCTCGGCACCAGGCGGCCTTCACCGCAGGCAGTACATTTCATAGTTGTCTCCTCATAGATGGGATTGGCCTTCAATGGACCGGGTTGGATTTGTCTGCGCCCGCAGGGCCCGATGCGCGCAGCCGGGGGATTTTGTGCAGATAGTGTTTCACTCGCGGCAGCAGTATCTCCTTGCTCACCGGTTTGTACAGCACTTCATTGCCACCGGCGCCCAGACCAACATGGATGTCTTCGCCGCCGTAGCGGGCGGTGAGGAACAGCACCGGCAGCACCTCCTCGGAATAGGACTGGCGCAACTTCTCGCACACTTCAAATCCGGACATGCGCGGCATCATCACGTCGAGGATCACCAGATCCACCTGCCGTCCCTCCTGCAAGACCAGCTGCAGCGCCTCGGGGCCGTCGCCGGCTTCGAGAATGTTGTAATCGTGCAGGCTGAGCATGCCCGCGAGCACCATGCGGTTGACTGGGTCGTCATCGACGATCAGAACAGTGTAGTTCTGCGCATCCGGCAACGGCGCCAGATCGCCGCTCAGCTTGTCCTTGAGCACATTCCGCGGGCGCTCGGTGGGGGCGCGCGCGGGCACTGGCGGTTGCGCCGGGACTTCGACGCGCTCACTCGGCGGTGCCAGCGGCAGGGTAAAGGTAAAACAGCTGCCGGAATGGCTGTTGCCCTGCGCCTGTTTCGGATCCTGCCAATGGCTTTCAAAGCGGATGCTGCCGCCGTGCAGCTCGACCAGATGTTTGGTAACTGCAAGGCCGAGGCCGGCGCCGGACATGACTTGCTCGCTCAGGGTCTTGCTGATCTGCGGGGTAAAAATACGCTCGCGCAGTTCTGGTTTGATGCCGCAGCCCGTATCGCGGACCTCAATCCGCAGCCATTGCCCATCCACCTGGGCGCTGACCCGCACCTCGCCCTGCTCGGTGTATTTGACGGCGTTGCCGATGAGATTGGTGAGCACTTGTTTGAGGTGATTGCGATCCGCCATCACCCAGCCGGTCTCCGGGTCCACCTCATTGCGCAGGCGCACCGGGCGGCCGTGGGACAGTGGCCGAGTGTTCTGCAGCACCGCTTCCACCAGCGGGCGCAGTGCCAGGCGCTCGGGGTGCAGCTCCAGTTTGCGCTCGGAAAAATTGCCGTAATCGAGAATGTCGTTGATGAGATTGGACAGGCGCTTGCCGTGGGCGACGATCAAGCCGAGGCGCTGCTCGGCGCTGGCGGAGAGCTGGTCCTTATCCTCCCGTATGACGCCTTCCGCCAGACCGATCATGCTGCTGATGGGCGAGCGCAGCTCGTGGGAGGTGTTCACCAGGAAAGCGTCCTTGATTTTGTTGACGCGCAGCAGCTCGGCGTTGAGGGCGCGCTGTTTGTCCAGCTCCACATGCTTGAGGAACATGCGCACCAAAAATACCACCAGCAGCGCCGCCGCGAAGGTGTAGCCGAGAAAGGCCCACCAACTCAGCCAGGGCGGCGGGTCCATCAGGATGCGCACCTGGGCCTCGCGGCGGTTCAGGTTGCCGTCGCGATCATAACTGCGCACCCGGAAGGTGTAAGTGCCGGGGCTGAGATTGGTGTAAGTGGCACTGTTGACGCCACCCGCCTCGTGCCACTCATCGTCGAAGCCCTCCAGCTGGTAAAAGTACTTGTACTCCCGCGCGGCCCGGTAATTCAGCGTTGCGAAGGAGAAGGAAAACATAGCGTGGTCATGGCGCAGTTTGATCTGGTCGGTAAAGGTAATGGCGCGGCTCAGCGGCGAATCCTTCCCGCCTATGGCCACCGGCCGGTTGAACAGGCGGAAGTCGGTAAGCACCAAGGGGAAGTCATTGCCATACATCATGAAAGTGCGCGGATCGAACACGGAGAAGCCGTCGGTGCCGCCGAAGTACAGCAGGCCCTTGCGGTCCTTAAATGTGGCATCGCGGTTGAAGTTGTCTCCGACCAATCCCTGGCTGCGGTGGAAGGAGCGCACTTCAAAGTTCTTCGGATCTATACGCGCCAAGCCATTGGCGGTACTGGCCCAGATATAGCCGAGGTTGTCCTCGATAAAGCTCGTGACCAGGGGCGCCAGGCTCTCCGGCCAGTCCAGGTGAGTGAAAGTGTTGGTGTCGTAGTTGAACATCACCGCACCCACGTCCTGCGTACCGATCCAAATGCGCCCCGCGCTGTCTTCCATCAAGGCGCGGATGCGCACGCTGCGGATGGCGCCAGGGTCGCTGACGTTCTTGTCAAAGCGCGTGAATTTGCCGGTGGTCCGATCCATCAGGTTGAGCCCATCCACTGTCGCCAGCCAAAAACCGCCGCGGCGATCTTCTAGAATGGCCCAGACAAAATTGCCGGAGATGGAGTGGGGATCACTCTGATTGAAGGTGTAGTGCAGAAAGCTGTCGGTGGCCCGGTCATAGCGGTTAAGGCCGCCGGTTTCCGTGGCCACCCAGAGCACGTTCTCCCGATCCAGATAAATATCCCAGATAAACGCGCTGCTGATACTGCCGGGCTTCTGCCGGTCCGGACTGTAGTTGCGGAAGGTCTCGGTGATGCGGTCGAAGCGGTGCAGGCCGCCGCCCCAGCTGCCCACCCAGATGTCGCCCGTGTGGTCCTCCGCCAGGCTCAATATGGCATTCGCTTGCAAGCCATCCCGGCTCGACGGATCGCGCACGTAGCGGCGGACAAAGCGGCGCTGGTCCGGATCGAACAGATTCAGACCGTTTTCCGTACCGATCCACAGCAATCCATCCGCGGTCTGCATAAAGTCGAGCACGGCGCTGTTGCTCAGACTGTTGAGATCATTTTCGCGGTAAGTGTAATTCGTGATCGCGCTGTGGCTGCGGTCGTAAAAGTGGATCCCATCGGGGAAGGTGGTGATCCAGAGATTGCGCTCGCGATCCTCGTAGATTGCCTGCACCTGATTGGAGGCCAGGGTGTTGCGGTCCACCGCGCTGTGGCGATAGTGCACGAAGCCGTCGCTGGCCTCGTCGTAACGCGCCAGTCCCCCTTGGTCGGTGGACAGCCAGAGCACATCGGTGCTGTCCAAAAACAGATGCCAGACGGTGTTGCTGCCGATGGCGTGAGGGTTGGTGGGATCGGCCATATAGGTAGTGAAACCGCGCTCCCCTTCATTCAACCGGCTAACTCCGCCGCCATAGGTGCCCGCCCAGATGCGGCCGAATTGATCTTCCTCAACGCTTTTTACCATGTCGCTCTGCAGGGCTTCCTGGTCGCCAATGGCCGCGAGGAAATGGCGCTGCACGTTGCCGTCTTGATCCAGTTGAAACAGGCCGTAATCCCGGCTGCCCACCCAGATGCGGTTTTTGCTGTCGACAAAAGTATCGAGCACAAAGGTCACTGCCTCGGTGCCGGCGGTGAGGGGGATGTTGGTGAACTGGGTGCGATCGGCGGAAAAAATACTGATGCCGCTGCCGGTGCCGATAATCAGGCGGTTGTGCTGATCCAGCGCGAGGGACGTGATGACGTTATGCGGCAGTGTGGTGGGGTCGTCGAGCACCGGGCGGAATACGTCGAAACGGTCTTCGTGCTCGACATAGCGGCACAAACCGCGATCCGTGGCGATCCACATGATGCCCTCATGGTCGATCACCAGGTCGCGCACCACATTGGAAGGCGGGCCGCCGGGTTCCGGGGAGGGCTCATAACGTTTGAATTGCAGGCCGTCAAAACGCGCCAGGCCGTTCTCACCACCAAACCACATAAATCCGCTTTTGTCCTGCACCACGGTCATGAGCGCAGAAGCGTTTTTCTTGATGGCTTCGGAGTTTTCGAGAACGCGCTGAAACCGCAGCTCCTCCAGCGAAGTTGCCGCGCGATTGGCGGCTGCTGGGACAGTAACCAGCAGATTGCCACACAGTGCCAGAAACAAGCCCAACATCCAGGCTGCGCTATGTCTTGCCATTAAACCCCACGATGATTGCTGGGCAATGCCGGAGCACCGTCTGCGCTCCCGCGTCCCGTCATGTTTGTTATCGGCGGCTAGGTTAGTCTTTACCCACAGCCCCTGTCGACCTGGAAATTGAAACAGAGATTTTGCCAACTAGAGCACAATATCTATAACCCCTCGTTATATCAGATGCTTTCCGTTAGTTCAGATCCGCTGACCGCCGGTCGGATCACCGCAGAGCACCGCTGACGCCCTTTTATTTTCCCTCGCGATAAATAATCCGTTTTTAAAATCGGATTGCCTAAAAAACTAGAATTTTCCGTTTTTCTATAACTTCCCGCGCAGATCCTGACCCGACCAAGGCCCATTCGAAATTAACCCGCGACTGGCCCGCTCATCTGCCCCAACAGCGCCTGTCGGGCCGATCAACACCCGCCAATCCCTCTCAACTAGGCTCATTACACAAGGTTGTTAAGAGAGTTTTCTCTTATAACCAAACGCTTAAATGTCGGTGTTTTTATAGCCAATGCCCATCTGCAGAGACGCGGAGGGAAGAGAGTGATTTCGTGACGATCCAGCAGTATCTCCTCCGGTGCAGCCTAGCAGTATTGACCGTTGCGCTGCTCAGCGCCTGTGGGAGCGGCAGCGGCGGTGGTTCCAATACCGCGCACGTCACCACTTACGGCACACCGACACAGCCGGCGCCCGCCGAGGAAGATATCACCCAGCCAAATAATCCCGGCACCCCGCCGCCGCTGGAACTGCCCGCTAGCGGCAAAGTCCTGTTGAGCGGTCGCGTCACTTATGACCGTGTGCCCTTCGACGCACGGACTTTTCGCGGCCTGGATTACAACCAAACCTACGCCACGCCCGCCCGCGGCGTGACGGTACAGTTGCTCGACAGCAGCAACCGCGTGCGTCACACCACCCAAACCGACGCCGAGGGTAATTACAGTTTCAGCATCGATCGCCAACAAAACCTGCGCGTGCGGGTGGTGGCGGAGTTGCGCGGCAATAACAGCGCCGCCTGGGATATTCAGGTGCGCGACAACACTGGCGGCAATGCCCAGTACGTGCTCGAAGGTTCCTTTGCCAACGTGGGCGACGGTGACAGCCAGACGCGCAATCTGCACGCGGCTTCCGGCTGGTCTGGCGAGCGCTATGACGCACCGCGCAGCGCCGGCCCGTTCGCCATTCTGGATTCCTTGTACGACGCGGTGCAGACCGTGGTGGATGTGCACCCTGACGTAGTTTTGCCGCCTCTCACCGTATATTGGAGTGAAAAGAACATCGCCATCAGCGGCAATACGAGTGAAGGCTATATAGGCACCTCGTTTTACACCTCCGCCGGCCCGTCGATCTATCTGCTTGGCGCCGCCGACAATGACTCGGACGAGTATGACCGCGGTGTGGTGCAGCATGAATTCGGCCATTACATCGAACACCAGCTCGGCCGCACGGAAAGCATCGGCGGCAGCCACAGCCAGAACTCTCGCCTGGACCCGCGGGTCGCTTTTGGCGAAGCCTGGGGCAATGCCTTTGCTGGTATGGTCTCCGGTGATCCGCTCTATCGGGATTCTCTGGGTTCCAAGCAGTCCCAGGGATTCACCATCAACGTGGAAAACCGCCTCTACTCCAACCAAGGCTGGTTCAGCGAAGCGAGCATTCAGGCTTTTCTGTACGACCTGTTCGACACCAGCAACGATGCCTCTGACAACCTGAGCCTGGGTTTCAAACCCATTTACGACGTGCTCACCAGTGAGCGCTATCTCAGCTTCGACGGCTTCGCCTCCATCTTCGCCTTCCGCGCCGAACTGGAGCGCCAGAACCCCGCCATCGCTGGCGAACTGGGCAAGATGCTGGCGAGCTACAACATCTTTGGCCGGGGCTGGTACGGCGAGGGCGAGACCAATGATGCCGGCTCGCCCGTGGTGCTGCCGGTGTATCGTCAGATCGCGCTAGGACAAACGATCAACGTGTGCAGCGACAGCGACTTCCAAGATTACAACGGTGTGGACGTGCGCCGCTTTCTGCGTATCGACCTGCCGGACACCCGCAGTTACACCATCACTGCGGCGCGCCGCGGTGGCAATCTGCCACGCACCAATCCGCAACTGCGCTTTTATCGCCAGGGCAGTCAGGTGGCCTCTCTCCTCAACGGCACACTCGATTATGAAAACGGCCAGCGCCATCTCAATCGCGGCAGCTATGTGGTGGAGGTTTACGAGGAGAGCAACGCGGACCACAACAAGCACAACGGTGGCCTTGCCTGTTTTGACGTGAGTATTCAGTGATGATCAGCCGGAGGTATCTCATGCAATACGCCACTTCCCTTACCGCTATAGGTGTTTTTTGCTTCAGCCTTATAGCCGCCGTTGCCACCCATTGGTCCTCGCCGGAATTGATGCTGAACCAGCCCATTTGGCCGGGGGATGCCTCCTTCATGCGTCAGCAGCTCATGCACCTGGAGTCACACCGTCACCCAACGCATTACAACGGGACTCACCATGGCCATGAGCACCGCTCTCCCGGCAAACCCGGCGCGGATGTGTCCCTGGCCGGCAATGCCATCTACACCCTGACGGCCGGCGTACCGCGCGACCTGATGCTGAAGCTGCACAGTCATCTGACGCAAGGCTCATTGCATATCCGCCTACAACCCAGCGCCGGGTTGGAACTGCTCAGTGCGGCACAAGAATGGAATTTTGCCTTGAACGGCGAGCAGACTCTGACCCTGCCCATCACCGTGCGGGCAAACTCCGACGGCCAACACCATGGGTATATTTTTATTGAACATAGATCTGCGGACGGCAGCAGCTCCGCCCGCGCCCTGGCGACGGAATTTCGCGTCGGCAGCGGCTTTGTCGCCAACCTTCATGAGAAGAATTTCAGCGCGGCAAAACACAGCCAATTCAAGGTTATGCCCGCTCGGGAAGAGATTTACTGACGCCGGAACATCCGAGTTTATTTTTATTGAACATCTATGGAGATGATGGCACCAGCTCTGCCCAGGAAAAGATCTACTGACCCCAGCGCCCCGCACAGAACTGCAGCACCGCTTCCGGGGCGGTGATGTAGGGTTTGGCGTAGGGTTGCAGGAGGCGCTGGATAGCGTCGCGGTACGTCTCCCGCTCGCCCAGTATTTTATCGATCGTTTCTGTTACGACTCGGGCCTCCCGAATGCCCTGCAGCATCTGGCCCACACCCAACTCCTGAATTTTTTGCCCGGTCAACAACTGCTCCAGCTGAATCGGCAGCACCAGCACTGGCGTACCCGCCACCAGGCTCTCCCGCACCGACCCACTGTTGCCGTGGCCGACGAATAAGTCCGCCTCGGCCAGCAGCGCCGGCAAATCCACGACTTCACGAGTGAACTGACATTGCGGGCTCTGCCACCGCTCGAGACTGCCGGGCGGCGCCTGCGGGCAGATGGCGATCACCTGGGCGCGCGCTTGCGCCAAACCCGCAACCAGTTGGGCGAATCCTGGATGGCCGTGCTTGAGATAGGCGACCACCCGCGGTTGATCTCCGGCGGCAAAACTCAACGCCTCGCCGACTGCAGCGGCAGTCCCCAGGCAGTAGCATCCATCGGGCCGTAGGGGATAGATATCCAGTTCGCGTGGATTGCAGATCAAGGTCGTGTCTACCTGAAATAAGTCAGAGAGACGGTTGAGGGGCAGCTCGCCGCGGCGCTGCAAAACCTGGTTGATGACACCAAGCACACGGGCTTCCTGACGCGCCACCAAGCCGTCATCCAGCGGCATCGGCCGCCAATCCGCCAATGGCGCACCCGGTACCGGCTCGGCAAAACCGGTGCCCACCGCTACTTTGGCCACGTCATAAACTCGCAGCGCCAGCATCGCCGTGGGTGACGAATCAAACACCACCAAATCCGGCTGCACCGCCTCCACCAGCGCGCGCCAAGCCAGCAACAAACACTCCAGTGGATCCGGCTCGAGATAACCCAGCAACAATAAGGAATCAGCCTGACAAACAATGGGACGCTGCATGGAAATCTTCGGCAGCCACACCGGCGCCTGCATCAAAGTGATATGACTGCCGCTGAAAAAAACATAGGCGCGCGATAAATCTTTGAGCGCCACAATTACGCGATAACCGGCTTTTTCCAGAGCTTTTGCTATTGCGGAAAGGCGGGAGATATGCCCCAATTCGCCCCCAACTTCCCAGGTGCAGAGAACGGTCCGTTGTTTACGCGCCGCCATATCGTTCGCTCGCCTCTTCCCAAAAAAGCACCCTTTGTACCACTTCCATAAGGATCCTGTGCATGAAGCATCCCCAATACGCTATTCCCCTGCTTGTTCTGTCCGCCGCTGCGCAAAATGCTAACGCTATTCAGGTCAACGCGGACACGTTTACGGTGCAAGCCAACTCTGGTCCGACTCCGCTAGATGTCCTCGCCAACGACATCCCTGAGAACCCCGAATTCACCGGTTTCATTTTCCGCTTTGTTCCCACGGTCAGTGCGATGTACGGCTCTGTTTTCCAGGGCGAGGACAACCAGCTGTATTACCAGCCACCAGAAGATTTTATCGGCGAAGACAGTTTTTATTACGAGGCGGACGACGGGATCGGCTATGGCGGCGCCAATGTCAGCATCAATGTGGCCAATGCCGTAGCGCGGAATGTGGTGGGTGCCACCAACATGGCGATCGCCGCTACACTCGACAACCTGTGCGTTGAACAACCTTCTGACCAAGTTGCAAGCACCGCGATGCTCGCGCAGATTCCACGTCTGCGCGAAGCCTGCGCGGTTTTGGCGGAAACCACAGGTACCGCCGCGCTCAACGCCAGCCTGCGCGAGATCGCGCCCGAAGAGGCGCTGACCCAGCGCACCCTGCTCGCGGAAAATTCCCGCAACAAGACATCCCGCCTCTACCGCGCCATGGCCGCGATGCGCGCGGGCAGCACGGCCAGCTTGAGTATCAACGACACTGCCCTGCCGTTCGGCGGCGCCGCTGGTGACGGTCCGAATTCACCCTGGACGCTCTTGTCCTCCCTCCAGTTCGACACCTTCGAGCGGGACCACAGCGGCAATGAGTCGGCTTACGACTCCGACGCGCACGGGTTGATGGTCGGCCTGGGTTACCGCTTGAGCAGCAATTTGAGTGTGGGTGGGGCCTTCGATTGGATGACCTATGACGTAGGATATGACAGTGACACCGGCGATCTGGACTCCGATATTTATAGCCTCACCGGCTTCCTCAGCTGGTACCTCGATGCCCTCACCCTCGACCTGCAGCTTGGATTTTCCCAGGGCGATACCAACGCCCAGCGCCGCTTCACCCTCCTGGAACAATCCGTCGCCGACAGCAAGTACGACAGCGATCAGGTGGATGCCAGCGCGCAAGTGGACTGGACCTGGCAGCGCCAGGCCTGGGCATTGCGCCCGTTCCTGCGCCTGGACTATCTGAAAAGCGGCATAGACGCCTTCAGCGAAACCGGCGACTCCTCCTGGCTGGTGACCGCGGAAAAACAAAACCACGAACAGCTCAACACCAGCCTTGGCCTCGACACCAGCTACACCCTCACCTACTCCTGGGGCGTACTGGTGCCCGCTGTCAAACTGAGCCTGGTCAATCAAGCCAACCTCAGCAACAGCCCGGTCGCCTTCCAACTGCTCAACGAAGAAACCGAACTCGGCCGCTTCGAACTGCGCGCCGACTCCCCCGACAGCCTCTTCTATCAATGGGACCTCACCAGCGCCTTCGTCCTTCCCAACGGCCTCTCCACCTTCTTTGGCGCGCAGATTCTTAGTGGATATGACGGGGTGAGCGCGTATCAGGTGAATGGAGGGGTTAACTGGGAGTTTTGACACACCTATTCTCACGGCCATGGATGGCCGCTGAGCGTGAATATTTATTTCTTGAGAACTCTGTAATTGTTCGCCGACAAAGGCATAACCAAATCACTCCATTCCTCCGGCAATATCAATTCGTTGCGATCCAAATCAAACGGTAGCACCCACAAGCTTAAATCTTCCGAATACTCAAAGACGTTCAGCGGCTGAATAAAATTCCTTCGCGCCGGATAAATCAATGCCAATTGACCCTTGCCTCCGAGGTATTTATGGCCATAGGCGAAGAGCTGGTAAAAATCGTTTTGACTGAGATTGTATTTGTCCATTTTGTTTTCGGCGGCAAGCAACTTCCATTTGGTATCCAACACCGCAATATTCTCACCGTCGTGCTGGAGTAAAAAATCCGGGCGCAACTGGAAAATGTTTTTGCCTTCGTGCTGACACAGATATTGATTCGCTGCTTGGGCTTTAACAGAGAAAGGCGCTGTTATGACTAGGCGCAACGCTTTCGCAACATAATTTTCAAAGAGCTTCTCCATAGGAAATAACAAGCTGATTCCGTCGACGTGGCCATGCAACGCCAGGGACATATGTTGACCCAGCACTAACTCACACCACGGACGTATTGGCTGGTAGTGGGTCATCAGACGATGAGTACGCCACTGGCGAAAATCCTGTTCGATACTGAGGCTGGAGGGAACTTCAGACAAGATTTCGATAAGCTCCCGCGCCAGTCGCCAA
>JBQGED010000122.1:0-8874 GCA_052039425.1 Sphingobacterium griseoflavum
CCCGCGCCGGCGAGAAAACTGAACGCAGCGCCCTCGTTATAACGCAGAGTGAGATAGAAAAACGGCGTCACCGGCGACACATCGAGATAGTCGATATAGGCAAGCGTTAAATGTTTGGTGAACTGATCAAAACCTATGATCAAGGCGGCTATGGTGAATAACAGCCAAGGCAGTTTGCGCTGCATGGTGAGTGCATCAGGCATACAAACGCTGCTCCCCGTTTCCGTCCACATTTTCGACACAGCGACCGCACAATTCCGGATGCTGTGTATGCAGGCCGACATCTTTGCTGTGGTGCCAGCAGCGCACACACTTGGGCGCATTAGTGCGCTCTATGAGCACGCGAATGCCCGGCACATCGGATTTCGCCAGCAACTGTGCACCATCATCCAATTGCACTTGCGCTTTTGATGTCATCAACACGAAACGCAATTCATCGCCGAGCAACGTCAACAGCGCCTGATTTTCCTGGCTGCACAGCAAGGTCACTTCAGCTTCCAGACTCTTGCCGATTTCACCGGCATTGCGTTTGGCTTCCAGTTCTTTATTGACTGCGACTTTTACGTCCGAGATGAATTCCCAGAATTTGGTATCCATTTTGCCCGGCTCCCGCGCCTGGGGTAGTGGGTACCACTCCTGGGCAAAAACAGGTTCTTTGCGCTCACCCGGCAGGGTTTGCCAAATTTCATCTGCAGTGAACGATAAAATCGGCGCAATCCAACGGACCAATGCTTCCGCTATATAAAACTGCGCGGTTTGCGCCGAGCGGCGGGCGCGGCTATCCGCTTTGGTGGTGTACACGCGGTCCTTGGTGATATCCAAATAAAAACCACCGAGATCGACGACGCAGAAGTTATGCAGCTTCTGGTAAATCAAATGGAATTGATAATTGTCGTAACAGCTTACGATTTCATTTTGCAATTGCGCCGTCCGTTCTACTGCCCAGCGGTCGAGCGCAATCATTTCGTTGATATCAACGGCAAATTCCGGCTGGAAATCCGGCAAATTGGAAAGCAGATAACGGATGGTATTGCGAATGCGCCGGTAGGAATCCGCAGTGCGTTTCAGAATTTCATCCGATACGCTCATATCACCGCTAAAATCCGTCGCCGCCACCCACAGCCGCAGCACATCCGCGCCCAGGTCGTTGACGACTTTTTGCGGCGGCACAACGTTGCCGAGGGATTTGGACATCTTGCGGCCTTCCGCATCCACGGTGAAACCGTGGGTCAACACTTGTTTGTAGGGCGCGGAATTATTAATGGCCAATGCGGTTTTCAGCGATGACTGAAACCAACCGCGATGCTGATCCGAACCTTCGAGATACAAATCCGCCGGATAAGAAAGATAATCGCGCTGCTGCAATACAGAAAAATGCGTAACGCCGGAGTCAAACCAGACATCGAGAGTGTCGGTGACCTTGTCGTAATTCGCCGCTTCATCGCCGAGCAATTCGCGGGTGTCCAATTCGAACCAAGCATCAATTCCCTTCGCTTCCACTTTTTGCGCAACCAACTCCACCAGCTCCGCCGTGCGCGGATGCAATTCCTGGGTTTCTTTATGGATGAACAAAGTGATGGGCACACCCCAGGTGCGCTGTCGGGAGATACACCAGTCCGGACTGGATTCCAGCATGGATTGAATGCGCGCCTTGCCCCAATCGGGCACCCAACGCACTTCATCAACGGTTTTTTTCACGCTGTCGAGCAAACCATTTTTGCTCATGCTGATAAACCACTGCGGCGTCGCACGGAAAATCAGCGGAGTTTTGGTTCGCCAGCAATGGGGGTAGCTGTGGGTGATTTTGCTCTGGTGCAGCAAGCGGCCTTTTTCCTGCAGCAAGGCCACCACTTTTTCGTCCACTTTATAAACGTGGTCGCCAGCAAAAATCTCGACGAAATCGCGATAGTTGCCATTGTCGTCGATGTAATTCAGTGTGCCTATGCCGTATTTCTGGCCGATGACGAAGTCGTCCATACCGTGATCGGGGGCCGTGTGTACGCAGCCGGTACCTGCGTCCACGGTAACGTGATCGCCCAGCAAAACCGGCACTTGCTTGGCATAAAACGGATGCTGCAACGCGAGATGTTCCAGCAATTGGCCTTTGAATAGCGCCAAAATTTGTGGCGTTTCCAGACCGGCACGTTTGCTCACTGATTGCAACAGTGGTTCGGCCAATAACAGGCGCTCGGCGCCGGCTTGAACCAGCACGTAATCCACTTCTGGATTGACACTCACCGCCTGGTTGGCGGGCAGGGTCCAGGGGGTGGTGGTCCAGATTACGACGGAGATATCACCACTGCCCGGCAATTGCGCGAGGCCAATACGTTTGGCGAGATCATCAGCTGACGCTACAGGAAAACGCACATCGATGGAAAACGAGGTTTTCTCGTGATATTCCACTTCCGCTTCCGCCAGTGCGGAGGCGCCGACAACGCTCCAATAAACCGGTTTAAATCCGCGCTGCAAATGGCCATTTTCGGCAATGCGGCCAAGGGCGCGAATAGTGTCCGCTTCGGTTTTAAAATCCATGGTGAGATAAGGATTCTCCCACTCGCCGAGCACCCCGAGACGAATAAAATCCCGCTTCTGGCCTGCGACCTGTTGTGAGGCATATTCGCGGCATTTACTGCGGAAAGCGGCGTAGTCCACTTTCACGCCGGCTTTGCCGATTTTTTTCTCGACATTGTGTTCGATCGGCAGACCATGGCAGTCCCAACCCGGCACATAGGGCGCGTCAAAACCGCTGAGCGTGCGCGCTTTGATAATGACGTCTTTGAGAATTTTATTGACCGCGTGACCGATGTGAATGTCACCGTTCGCGTAGGGCGGGCCGTCGTGCAGAATAAAAGTCGGACGACCGACACGCGCCCGGCGTATCGCCTGATACAGATTTTCTTTTTGCCAGCGCGCCAATGTCTCAGGTTCACGCTGCGCGAGATTGGCTTTCATGGCGAATTCGGTCGCCGGTAAGTTCAATGTGCCTTTGTAGTCGGTCATCGCTTGTCGCTTCTGTTATCAAGTCATGGCGGCGGGAGCCGCCCATTCAAATCAGGAATTTTTCGGCAGAGCAAAATAGTCGCGGGCGGCATCTATATCGCGCTGAATCTGCTGTTTCAATTCATCCAGGGAGGCGAATTTTTTTTCATCGCGCAGCTTGTGGCGAAATTCCACCTTTAGCCATTCGCCATACAGCTCGCCGGAATAATCCAGTAAATGCACTTCGAGCAAAGGTTTGCTGCTACCGGTTACCGTCGGCCGCACGCCTACATTCGCCACTGCCGGCCAGCGCTGGCCGCAAACCTCAACATCCGCCACATAAACACCGCGCACGGGGGAGCGATAACGCCCCAACCCTATATTGGCGGTGGGTACATTCAGCGTGCGGCCGAGGCGCTTGCCGTGGATCACTCTGCCGGTCACGCTGAATCGCCGACCCAACAACTGTACCGCGCCGTCCAGATCATCCGCCTCGAGCAGTTGTCTCACGCGGGTGCTGCTGACGCGTTCACCGTCGAGAACAAAGGTATTGGTGTCACGCACGGTAAATCCGTTTTGTCGACCAGCATGCTGCAACAGCGCGAAATCGCCGGCGCGGTCGCAACCGAAACGAAAATCATCACCGATCTCCAGATGCGCCACACCCAGTCGGCGCACCAGGATGTCATCTATAAATGCCTGGGCGGACAGGCTGCGCAGATGCGTGTTAAAACGCAGACACAACACGCGCTCAATGCCGAGATCAAAAATCGCCGCAACTTTCTCCCGCAAGCGCATCAACCGCGGCGGGGCTTTCTCCCGGGAAAAATATTCGTGAGGCTGGGGTTCGAACAGCATCACCAGAGTGGGCAGGCCGAGGTTTTGCCCTTCATCACGCAAGCGGGCAAGGATGGCTTGGTGGCCGCGGTGAACGCCGTCGAAGGATCCAATGGTGGCCACACAACCGCGATGACTGGGTTTAACGCCCCTGATACCGGCAATAAACTCGTGCTGAGAATTGTTCAAATCAAGGCCAACCTGCTGGAAACGCGAGGGCGCGAGTATAACGCAGGGGCCGCCGGGTATGAAGTTTGCGGCGCAGGCGAGGAAACCGGCCTACTTGATCACAAAATCCGGCCGCAAATGGCGCGGACGCCAGCCGCCGACCAACAGAACCAGCATGTAGATGAGGAAACCCGTCGCACACAACCAAGCCACATGGATCAGGCGCAGCCACCAGGGCAACGCGACGAAATCCGGCAGAAAGAACTGACAGGCCCCCAGATACAGGCCCATCAGCCCGCTGGCGCTGGCGAGCAGCAATAGAAAGCGTGCCCAGCCGGATCGCGCCTGATAAACCCCGTTGCGGCGCAGACCCGCCGCCAGCCAGCTTGCGTTCAGAAAGGCGGAAGCTGAAGTGGCGAGTGCCAAGCCTACGTGGCCGATTTGCCAGAAATAATGAAATGGCACCACCAGCGCGATATTAAAAACCATATTGGCGAGCATGGCGCGAATGCCGATTTTCACCGGAGTCTTAGTGTCCTGGCGGGAGAAATAACCGGTTGCCAACACCTTAATGAGCATAAAAGCGGTGAGGCCGAGAGCATAGGCCGTAAGACTGTAGGAGGCCATGCGCGCATCCAACTCCGAGAACCGTTCACCGTGCTGAAACAGCGCCACTATGATCGGTTGCGCCAGCACCATAAGCGCAACCGTGGCGGGAAAACCGATCAACAGCACCGTGCGCAGCGCCCAGTCGATGGTGTGGCTGTAATACTCGCTCGCGGCGCTGTACTGCCGCGACAGGGTAGGCAAGATCACCGTGGCAATGGCGATACCGAAAACCCCGAGGGGCAACTCGATCAGGCGATCGGAGTAATACAACCATGAGACGCTGCCGTCAGAGATCAGCGACGCCAGCACCGTATCGAGCAGCAGATTGATCTGCGACACGGACACGCCAAACATGGCGGGCGCCATCAAAGTGAGGACTCTTTTCACCTGCGGATCGCGCCAATCCACCTTGGGACGCGGCAGCAAATGAATTCGCGCCAGAAATGGCAACTGCATGGCCAGCTGGCAGACACCCGCGACCAATACTCCCCACGCCAACGCCATCACTGGCGTCTCCAACATGGGCGACACCCAGACGGCGGCCGCAATCAACACTATGTTGAGCATCACCGGCGTCAGGGCCGGTATGGCGAAGCGGTCGTAGCTGTTGAGGATAGAGCCGGCGAAACCCGCCAGGGAAATCAGTGCTAAATAAGGAAAGGTAATGCGGATCATGTCCGCGGTCAGGGCGAATTTTTCCGGTGTATGAAGATAAAAACCCGGGGCAAAAATAAAGGTGAGCACAGGGGCGCCCACCACGGCAATGATCGACACACCGATTACCGCAACACCGAGACAACCAGCGATGCGATCCACCAGATGGCGCACCGATTCCAGCGTACCCTTTTCGCGCTGCTCGGACAGCACCGGCACAAACGCTTGCGCGAAAGCACCTTCAGCAAATAAACGACGGAGGAAATTGGGAATTTTGAAGGCGACGAAAAAGGCATCCGCGCCGCCGCTCGCGCCGATAAACCAAGCGAACACCACATCGCGCACCAAGCCCAGCACCCGCGACAGCATAGTCACCAGGCCGACAATCGCACTGGAGCGCAACAGGCCGGCTTTTTTTCCGGCTACCGGGGAGGTGGTGGACAAGGGCAAGACTCGTTAATTCGGAGGCAGCGCATTGAGCCAAAAAACAGCGAGCGGCGCAAGCAAGCTGTTTTAGCTGGCTGTCAAGAGATCCTAAATCGCCATACGGCGGAGAAAATCCATCGAGGTCACCACGCCGACGACGCGTTCCCCCGAAGTGACAAATAAACGCCGGATATCCTGCTTCACCATAAACCGGCAAGCCTCTGCGGCGCTGGTGTACATATCCAGAGCGTGCACCTGCGGTGTCATGATGGAATTCACCGTACAGGTTTCTATGGCGCGCTGCTTGAGCCGCTGAATATCCGCCTGGGTAAGGCCCGGGGAATTCGGCCCGTGGTAGAAATGGGCGATTTTGCGGATTTCCGCATCCGACGGACTTTTGCTTTCAAAGCGGATGACATCCGCGTCCGTCACCACGCCCACCAGGGAATCATCCGACGCAACCACGGGCGCGCCGGAAATGTTGTGTTTGACGAAAAAACCGGCCAGCCGCTTGATCGACCAGCCCTCATACACCGTGAGGACTTGCGGGGACATTAGCTCGGCGAGCCGCAACCCGCTGATGTCCGTCAGATTCTCAGCCTTGTCTGTTTGTCTCATGCCAATCCCGTTGTGCACCTCAGCGCGTTTTCTCGCTGGGGGTATCTGCTCACTCTTGCTAGCGTGTCCGTCCGCGAGGACGGCCCGCAGGGTTTTCTTCAACTTATTGCCCTGTGCTATCCTGCAGCACCTGTTAATAGGAGCGAGTATGTCAGATAAGACAGTGTTATTCGGCATCAAGAATTGTGACAGTGTCAAAAAAGCGCGCGATTGGTTTGAGGAACGGGGAGTCGCTTACGAATTCCACGATTTTCGTGTGGATGGACTCAGTAAAGACCTGTTGCAGAAATGGCTCGACAAAGTCGGTGCGGAAACTCTGATCAACAATCGCAGCACTACCTGGAAACAGTTGACCGAAAAAGACCAAAAACTCGCCATGGGCAAAACCGCCGCTGCAGTGGTCCTAGCCAATCCCACCCTGATCAAACGACCGGTGGTGGAAATGAGAGGCGAACTGCTGGTCGGCTACAAACCCGAAGAATACGAAAAGCTGCTCTGACCCCGGCGCTCCACCCCATCCCATCCTGCGCCGTTTGTTATCCCGCGGCGCTGACATTCATTTCTGTAAAGCAAAGAACGAAAAGGTAATGCTATGACCACACTTTATGCGCTCGGCCTGGGCGTAGGTACCCGGAACAGCAAAGGTGAATGGCTTGAAGTCTTCTTTCCGCGCCCCTTATTAAATCCATCCGAAACCACTGCCAAACTCATCGCTGATGTGGTCGGTTATCAAGGTGGCAACACGGTGCTGGATCTGACCCACGACCATTTGAGGAGCCTGCACGGCCAAGCTGGCGAACTCGATGATCTGGTCCGCGCCTTTCAGGACAGCCGTAAACCTTTAGTCGCGGTGCTCCTGGCCAATAACGAAGGGCCCAAGAGCGTGCCCGAGGCTTATCTGAAATTGCACCTGCTAAGCCACCGTCTGGTCAAACCCCACGGCACCAAACTGGATGGCATCTTCGGCGTGTTGCCCAACGTCGCCTGGACCAATAAAGGCGCCCTTGATCTTACTGATCTGCCGAAAGCGCAATTGGATGCCCGCCTGAAAGGCGAGCTGCTCTCTGTCGATAGCGTCGACAAATTCCCCAAAATGACCGACTACGTATTGCCAAAGGGCGTGCGCATCGCCGATACCGCGCGGGTGCGTCTTGGCGCTTATTTGGGCGAAGGCACCACCATCATGCACGAGGGCTTCGTCAACTTTAACGCGGGCACCCTGGGCACCAGCATGGTGGAAGGCCGTATCTCCGCCGGCGTAGTCATTGGTGAAGGCTCTGACCTGGGCGGTGGTTGCTCCACCATGGGCACTCTCTCCGGTGGCGGCAATATCGTGATCAGCGTCGGCGAAAAATGTCTGATTGGCGCCAACGCCGGTATCGGCATCCCTTTGGGGGACCGCTGCACTGTGGAGTCCGGTCTGTACATTACCGCCGGTACAAAGGTTGCGCTGCTGGACGATCAGAACCAAATGGTCAAACACGTCAAAGCGCGGGATATCGCGGGCAAAAGCGATCTGCTGTTCCGCCGTAATTCGGTAACGGGCGCGGTCGAGTGCAAAACCAATCGCAGCGCGGTTGCTCTCAATAACGAACTTCACGCGAACAACTGATGCCCGCAACCTCGACCGACATGACAAGCCTCTCTCCCACCCTGCAGCTCACCATGGAGCTGATCCGCCGGCCTTCCGTTACGCCAGCGGACGCGGACTGCCAAACCATTATGATCCAGCGCTTGGAGGCCATCGGCTTCCAGGTGGAGTATCTGCGCTTTGACGATGTGGATAACTTCTGGGCCGTGCGCGGCAATTCCGGGCCGATTCTGGCCTATGCCGGCCATACGGATGTGGTGCCCAGCGGCCCCGAACAGCGCTGGCAGACTCCGCCGTTTGAACCGACCCTGGTGGACGGCATGCTCTATGGCCGTGGCGCCGCCGATATGAAAGGCAGCCTCGCGGCCATGGTTACGGCCTGCGAGCGCTTCGTCGCGCAGCACCCCGATCACAGCGGGCGTATCGCCTTTTTGATCACCAGTGACGAGGAAGGCATTGCCATCAACGGCACCGTCAAAGTGGTGGAGTGGCTGGAGAGCCGCAATGAAAAGATCACCTGGTGCGTGGTAGGCGAGCCGTCCAGCACAACCTTGATAGGCGACGTGATCAAAAATGGCCGGCGCGGCTCACTCGGTGCTGAGTTGACCGTCAAAGGCAAACAGGGCCACGTGGCCTATCCGCATCTGGCGCGCAATCCGATTCATTTGGTCGCACCAGCCCTCGCAGAGCTGGCTGCAGAAGAGTGGGACAGAGGCAACGACTTCTTCCCCGCCACCAGTTTTCAGATCTCCAATTTCAACAGCGGCACTGGCGCCACCAATGTGATTCCCGGCGAAGCGCATATCGTCTTCAACTTTCGCTTTTCCACAGAACTGACGGAAACCGATCTGCGCCGCCGCACCGAAGCCATCCTGGACAAACACGGACTCGATTATGAGTTGACCTGGAAGCTGTCAGGTCATCCCTTCCTCACCTCCAGCGGCGCTCTGGTGGCAGCGGCGCAAAATGCGATCCGCAAAGTCACGGGCCGG
>JBQGED010000123.1:0-4333 GCA_052039425.1 Sphingobacterium griseoflavum
CATCTGCAAAGCGCTTTATGAGCAATCTTTTACGCACCTGTGGAAAAATCTACAAGCAAGGATAGTCCCCGGATACCTCTTACAGTTATTTACAAGCGCGACATTGGCAGCATCCAAGTAACTTGTTAACATGGCGCCGCCTTACACGGACGTCCCCGTCATGCTTTTCTCAATTAAAAATCCATTCAAATTCCGTGGGTCGCTTCGTGTAGCCGGAATCGCTACGCCCGTAATTGGTCAAGTCATTAACTAAGGAGTGTCTGCATGAAATGCATGTTCAACCGCGAGAGCACCGGCCCAGCCCGCTCCGTTTTTTTTAAATGGAGCCGGACAGCGTGTCTGGCAACCTGCCTGGCCATAATTTCGGCGTGCAGTGATTCCAAATCCGATCCAAAACCCGCTACGCCATCTTCCAGTTCGAGCAGCAGCTCATCGAGCAGCTCTTCGAGTTCATCAAGCTCATCGGGCGCGGCGTCCTCGTCGTCATCGTCCAGCTCCTCAACATCATCAAGCACATCAAGTTCTTCAAACTCATCTTCATCGAGTTCGTCTTCTTCAAGCTCGTCTTCTTCAAGCTCGTCTTCTTCTAGTTCTTCCAGCTCATCAAGTTCGTCCAGCAGCTCCAGCGGCGTGGCTTTGGAGGAAAGCTTTTTGAGTATCACCGTGGCCACAAATGACGGCGAAAAATTATCTGCTTCGCTTGCACAGGTGAGCGTGGATTTGCTCAATAGCGAGGGTGAATCCTTGGGACAAAAAACCTTGGACGCAGCTGAATCGACCGACGGCCTTTCCCTGAAAAGCGTCAGCCCGGTGACTTTGGCAGGAGCCGAAGTATTAGTCATCAATGTCAGCCACCCTGGCTTTACCAGCTTTTCCCGCCGCATTGAGGTGAGTCCCGCAATTTATTTGAACGCGGAATTGCACGCGGTGGAAGAGCGCACGGCAAATGTCACGCAAACAGCGAGCATTTCCGGCACCGTGGTCGACGGCTTTACCGTCAGCCTGTCCGCTGATAGCGGCGAGGGCGATATACAAATCGGCATTCCGCAATCACTGCTTCCTGAAGGCACAACAAGTGTTATCGCTGAATTGAAATCCTTCGATCCGAACGATCCGCTGGACGCGCAGAATTTCCCCGGTGCCTATGCTGACACGGATGGCAATAATCTCGTTTCTGTTGCGTTTAATTACGCGAATATCCGCACCGATGATGGCCAGAGTCTTTCCGGCATTCTGCGCGCCCGCGCTGCGCAAGTGGGTATTTTTTCCACGGCAAATGCCGACCCCGTCATCATCAATCGCGGTATACCGGAGAGCAGCTGCGCTACGCTCAGCCGCCTCGGCGACTCCGATGCGGAAACAGCCGGGTTCCAAATACCGGTTTATTCTTATGACAACAGTCGCGGCCTGTGGGAGCTGCTCGGCCACGGCACCGTCTACTCGGGTGCCGGCGCAGCAATTAATGCCGTTGATGAAGAAGAGTGCGAATCCGGTTCCTACATGTTGGAAGTTGCCGTAACCAGCGATATTTTCCTGAGCGAATGGTGGAATCTGGATTATCCCCTGGTATTTACGGAGCCTGTACGCTATTGCGCGAAAATCACATTGGAAAATGAAGCAGGTGCTTCACTCAACGGCGTGCACGGATTCTTCTATGCCGAAGCGGGCGAGTTTGCCAGCAGTTATTTTGTTACCGACAACAATGGCAACGCTTTCCTGGAAGTTGACGCCGGCACCACTGCAGATACCATCAAGGCCGATATTCTGTTTTTTGGTGAAGACATTGCCAATGGCAATGTGACACTGAGCCGCGATTGCGCCAATCCTCCGCGCCAAGTTGTGCAAGTAAATAAAGCGGCCCGATGTCAAATCCACGGGAAACTGGAATATCCGGATGGCACCATTGCTACTCGCCACCCGGTTCTGGCGGTACCGAACGAATATGCTCTTGGCGATTACGTCGACTTCGCCGGCAGTAATTCCGAAGGTGAATTCTGGTTGAATGCAACATGCGGCAAGGACTATACGGTCTCCGTTATTTCGGAAGAAACGATCGACAAACAGGTGAATGTCAACGGCAGTAAGGATGCTGAAGAAGCGACGGACACAGGCACTATGGTTACGCTTCCCGTTATAGAAGTAGAGCCGATCCCCACCTCGCTTGTAAGCGGGGGATATTCCACCGTTGATAAACGCCTTTACATGTTCGCGCTAGGCCACGTCGATGCTTTCCCGCTCGAATACAATCTGCGAATTTATAGTGCAGAGGAGCAGCAAATCGGCACACTTACCGGGACGGTATCGCTGCCGCCAGAAAGGAATGAGCAATTCCTTTGGTATTACGGTTACAGCGAAATCATCAGGGACATTGATTTGAATGTTGGAAATGCGGCTTTTGTTACCATAACGGGCACCATAACAGACAGCCGGAATAAGACCATCACCGTCGATACTGCAGCGCAGGTGGTAAACGAATCAATAGATCCGTTATTCGAAGATTAATCTCAAGAAAATCCCGGGCACTGCCCGGGATTTTTTTATTGCTTCGGACTCAAGTCGCCACAATCTGCCGCCAGCCATTTGCCCTCCAAACTAACGGTGATTTCCACAGGTTTACCTTCGACCGACTGTGTGGTCTTGCCCTTCCCTGTGTAATGGGTCTGCGAGTGGAAGTGAATCTCCATTTCCGAAGAAGATGGAGATTCACCAGAGCAAATTTCCGTAGCTTCGATGCGCTTTTTGTCGACTTGTTTCAGGGTGGAGGTGCATCCCTCCTCTTCTTCGCGGAAACGGCCTTTATCAATATCCGCTTGCGTGACACAATTTTTCACCACAGTTTTATCGTTGCTGATGGATACGTTGCCACCATCATAGGTCACACCTTGTTCCGTTATTTTCATGCCGGATGCGGCCATCGCCTCTTCCATCATTTTGCGTTGTTCTGGTGGCATCTCCGCGAGCTGTTTCTGCATCTCCACCATCGCTTGCTTCATCTGGTCCCCGTAGGCGGCTTGCATCTGCCGCGCACTTTGGTCGGACATTTTGATGGTGTTTTCCCACAATCCAGGCTTCATATCGATCTTTACGTCCGCCTGAGCCGCGACCGCACATAACACACCCGTCAGAACTGACACGTACTTCTTCATATGATTTTCTCCTTTTAGTCATGTATTGCGCCCAAGCGCCGCCACATTCTGCCCCTTGACGTCAAACTTGGCTATCTCCGCAGCAGTAGAACGGCATGGCGAGTACCGGGCTATAATGCGCCACCGTTAAAACTATAGTCGAGGCACGCTTGGACCCGGTAAATGTTTTGTGCATGAAATGGGGCGTCAAATATTCCGCCGATTATGTGAATAGGTTGCACAGTGCGGTGAGGCGCCATCTCTCTTTACCACACCGATTTGTCTGCCTTACCGACGATGCTAGCGGCCTCGATCCCGCCATTGAAATCTTCCCCATTCCCGATATGCCGGTGGATATCCGCGGCCCCGAACGTGGCTGGACCAAAATCCTCACCTTTAGCGAGCAACTCTACGATCTACAGGGCAAGTGTTTATTTCTTGATCTTGACTTATTGATCCTCGGCGCTCTGGATGACTTTTTTCTGCGCGAGGGCAACGTGCTGATTATCAAAGACTGGCTCAAACACGACGGCACCGGCAATTCCTCGGTTTACCGTTTTAATGTCGGTGAGCACGCCTATGTGCTGCGGGAGTTCACCCGCCAATGGCCTGCTGTGAAGCAGCAGTATCGCAATGAGCAGGAATTTATTTCCGCAATATTGCACCAGCACAACCAATTAAGTTATTGGCCGGACGCATGGTGTAAAAGTTTTAAACGTCATTGCATGCACGCGTTTCCATTGTCGTTGTTTAAAACCCCGGCGATACCGGCGGAAGTCAAAATTATCGTATTTCACGGCCATCCCCACCCGGATGAAGCCATTAGCGGCAAAAGCGGAAAATGGTATCGCTTTATACGCCCCACTCCCTGGATTAAAGATTTTTGGCGTTAATAAAACTGCGAAGCTGAAATAATTAAATGAGCAACGTTAAACAGATCATTTGCATCAATTGGGGAACGAAATATGGCCCGATTTTTATCAATCGCCTTTACGGCATGGTCAGCCGCAATATCACGCCGCCGTTTACCTTTACCTGTTTTACTGACAGGGTCGTTGGTGTTCGGCCGGAAGTACCGGGCGAACCTCTCCCACCACTGGACGGGGAAAGGCCGGTAGGCACGCCCGGTATCTGGCCAAAAGCGCGACTGTGGGGTGATCGGTTGGGTAATTTAACGGGTGATGTTTTATTTCTCGATCTCGATATGG
>JBQGED010000124.1:0-19146 GCA_052039425.1 Sphingobacterium griseoflavum
CCGCATATCAGTGGTGAAGGTCTGCTCGAACATATTACCCAGGCGCATCCGGACATTCCGGTGATGATCATGACCGCGGCCAACGAGATTGAAGTGGCCGTGCGCTGCATGCGCAAGGGGGCTTCCGATTACTTGGTCAAACCAGTGGAAAAAACCCGTCTGGTCAGCGCCATCAACCGCGCGGTCGAAACCCGCAGTCTGCGCGACGAAATCGATCATCTGCGCCAGGGTCTCCTGTCGCGCAGTCTCAACAAACCGGAAGCGTTTCAACACATCATTAGCGAGAACGACGCCATGCGCGATCTGTTCTGCTACATCGAAGCGATCAGCCGTACCTCTCAGCCCGTGTTAATCACCGGGGAAACGGGAACGGGTAAAGAATTATTCGCTCGCGCCGTGCACCTCGCTTCCGGGCGCAGCGGTGAATTTATTGCTGTCACGGTATCCGGCCTCGACGACACCACTTTTTCCGACACCCTTTTTGGCCATAAAAAAGGCGCATTTACCGGTGCGGAAAGCAAGCGCGAAGGATTAATTGCATCTGCTCAGAACGGCACTTTGTTTCTCGATGAGATCGGCGATCTTTCCATTCCCTCACAAGTTAAACTTTTGCGCCTGCTGCAAGAGCGGGAATATTATCCCCTGGGCGAAGATCAGCCCCGCATCTCGAATGCACGTGTAGTGGTGGCCACCAATGTGGATTTGCGCAAAGCCATCGAAAAAGGCGATTTCCGCCAGGATTTGTTCTTCCGATTGAAGCCGCATCATGTGCAAATCCCGCCGCTGCGCGAACGCATCGATGATATTCCCGCCTTGGTAGAAAAATTCTGTGAGCGCGCAGCGAAGGAATTGGACATTCCACCGCCGGCAATTCCAGTGGCGCTCTACCAGCTGTTAAATACCTATGATTTTCCGGGCAATGTGCGCGAGCTGGAAGGTATGGTGTTTGATGCAGTAGCACGCCAGAAAGGCGCAACCCTGAGCTTGCAGAATTTCCGTCGCGCGATGGGTTTGGACACATCTTCTGAAATCATCTACGCCAATAAAAGTGAAAATTTGTTCGGCGGGGAAGAACGATTACCGACCCTTAAAGAAGCCGAGGAAGCCCTGGTGCAAGCCGCTTTAAAAAAGGCCGATGGCAATCAAGGTGTGGCGGCCAATTTACTGGGCATCACCAGACAAGCGCTGAACAAACGACTTATTCGTGCGCGCGACAGCGAAAAATAATCGCTTGGCTTGTAACTGTCACTCAATAATCTGCGCGCCAGCCCTATAACTCTTCAATAACCTGCTCAATATTGCCGCCATAGTTAATTTAATACCAACGTGGCGGCTCAATCATTCAAAGCACTTATCTCGCCCCTGCGACATTGGTTGCAGATTTATCTTACCGACCTGCAACACCCGCAAAAAAAGTTGCCTATCTCAAGCGCAACAGAATCACAACCCTTTGATTGCAAAGCGTTTTTGTTATTGGCATTGTTAGTGCAATTATTCACGTGCAACTGACCGAAGCACTATGGCAATCAGCGCTTTGGAAGATGAATCTGGATTTTAGTGGAATCATCTGAGCATGGTGTGGCTAGCGAAGATCAATAGCCGCAGCCTACAGGTGGCCCAGGAAACGTAAAACAATATCAACCTGGAGCGGTATGCAATGTATTGCACAGAAAATTGCACGAATCTGATGCTATGCAAAAAATCCGGCGCAACGGATATATGCGTGCAGCAAGAAATGGCGATCAGAGAAGCGCTTGCGCAGCTTGAAGAAAGCCTTCAGAGCACCAATGAAAGCATTGCTAATTGCTTTGTGTTTACTCTGGAGAGTCGCAATCGGCTGATGGATAAGATTGCTGAAGTCAAAACTCAAGCCAAAAGTTATGGCTGCGGTTATTTACAGGAATTGGCTTCACTGGCGGAAATCGTGATTATGTTGTTATTTCGTTCCAACCATTATCGCGACCACCAGGGGCTGGCACAGATCGAAGATGCTGTGCAGCAAATGCAGCTGTGCTTCGCAACAAACACTTTGAGCGAAGGTCACAGACAACGTATTGCGGAGACCATTGAAAATCTCTGGCGATGGGTGGATTTGAACACCATGACAAGTGTTCGCCACTTTTAATTTAGACAAAGTCCCAATGAAGGAGAGGTAAGTTATGTTGATACTGTCAAGAAAAACCGGAGAGAAATTGATGATTGGTGACGATGTCGAGCTGACCATACTCGGCATTAAAGGCAATCAGGTTCGGGTGGGTGTCAGTGCGCCAAAAGATGTACCAGTGCACCGCGAAGAAGTTTATCTCCGCATCCAAAACGAAAAACAGGAGATGGTGAAAGCCTAATTAGCTGCGGCACTTGTTCGAGGCGCCGCAAGCATGATTCGCCATTATTGATTTTTTTTGTTATTGATTTTTTTATTGCTGCAAGTCCCCACTTGGCAGGCCGGTCAACTCAGTTGACCGGCTTTTTTTACGCCCGTTTTTCATATATCCCTCAGTGCATTTTAATCCCGCGAATTTGTATACTGCACGCCTCCGTTCACGCAGGATACCCATGTCGATTTCGATACTTTTGGTGTTATTGGCAATCGCAGCCCTGGTGGCGCTGTGGGCGCATCACGCTAATCTGAGCCGCCA
Source organism: Sphingobacterium griseoflavum (assembly GCA_052039425.1). Lineage (GTDB taxonomy): Bacteria > Pseudomonadota > Gammaproteobacteria > Pseudomonadales > Cellvibrionaceae > UBA5868. The sequence continues at coordinate 2,640 of JBQGED010000124.1, forward strand.
TGCCGTAGCCCTTGCCCGCCAACATTTGCACAACCAGGGGCTGCAATTTCTCGATCAGAGCGCCGTGCTTTGTCGTATCCGACCGACGCGCGATCGGCGTCAAGGTTTTTGCCTGCAGCGCACCTACCGTTTTGAATTTTCCTCGCGCGGAGACCGACGCTATAACGGCTGGGTTGTCCTGCGCGGCCAGCGCCTGACCGGTATTGAATTAGAACCTTTTCACGAACCCGAAAACCCTGAACCCCTGAATCGCCCTCCAACCATTCATTAATTACGGGATACCTTATGGCAGGAACCAGTCTGTTAGCGCTCATTGATGACATTGCAACTTTGCTGGATGACGTGGCTGTCATGACCAAAGTGGCGGCGAAAAAAACTGCCGGCGTGCTCGGCGATGACTTGGCAGTCAATGCGGAACAAGTCAGTGGTGTATCGGCGGAAAGGGAGCTGCCGGTCGTCTGGGCGGTGTTTAAGGGGTCGCTGGTAAACAAAATGATTCTAGTGCCGACCGCTCTACTGATCAGCGCTTTTTTACCGTGGGCAGTGGTGCCGTTGCTAATGCTCGGCGGCGCCTACCTCTGCTTTGAAGGCCTGGAGAAAGTGCTGCATCAGTTTTCCCACCATAAAAAGGCCGCACACGACGAGCTGGTAGCCGCCATTACCGATTCCAGGGTTGACCTTGTGGTATTCGAGAAAACCAAAATCAAAGGGGCGATACGCACCGACTTTATTTTGTCTGCCGAAATCATCGCGATCGCCCTGGGGACGGTTGCCGACAAACCCATGGGTGTGCAAATTGCGGTGCTTTCACTATTAGCCTTGCTGATGACATTGGGGGTGTATGGTTTTGTTGCCGGGATCGTAAAAATGGATGACGCAGGCATTCATTTAAGTCGGCGCGAACCACCGCTCAAACAACTGGGCCTGCTGCTCGTCTCTGCTGCGCCCGTGTTGATGAAGGTGCTGTCAGTGTTTGGCACCATCGCCATGTTCCTGGTAGGTGGAGGCATAATCCTCCACGGACTGCCAGCAGTGGAGCATTGGCTGCACGGCGCCGTGGCGGATCACGGCGGCGTCATTAAGGGAATTGTGCTGGCAACGGCGCCGGCGCTTATGGGGGTGCTGGTAGGCGCGTTCGTTGTCGGTGTTTATACCGTCGGCAAACGTCTTTGGTTAAACGTAAAGAGACGTTCTGTGTGACAGCTTTATTTTTACAGGCAGGGCGCTGGATAAATCAAAGAGAAGTGTTACTTCGCTTCTCATCCATGAAAAATCTTTGAGTATTAACTCTCGACACGTAACTTAATTCCACAATTCCGCCTCAATCGCCTCCGAAGTCGTTACTGGCGCAACGAAGGCGAAATCCGCAGCCCAGTCGGAAAAATTAACAGAGATTACGCTTGCCACGCCTCCAAAAAATTTACATCTCACTGAAAAATAAAGAAAAAAATCCTAGAAAAAGACTTGGCATCGCATCTGCATTAATTATTGAAACCGGTGCACTTGCGCCGGGAGCCGTGAACAACCCTGGGAGATTAATAATGAAAAAACAATTATTGGGAATGGGATTGGCCGCTGTACTCGCGATGTCCGCGTCACCTAGTTTCGCGACCGGTAAACATCATTTTCCGGTGGTCAACCTGAAAGATAAAATCTGTCATTTTTTGCCCGTGCTGTGCAAAAAGCCGGAGAAGCCTGGCAAGCCTGATAAGCCCAGCAAGCCAAATCCGACACCTCATGAAGTGCCAGAAATTAACGCCGCAAATGCAGGTCTCGCCCTCGCTCTGATTAGCGGCTTGGTTGCCATCCGCCGCGAACGTCGTAAGCGCGCTTAAATTCTTGCGCTACAAACCGAAAGCCCCTGAGGTTCACCTTGGGGGCTTTTTTTTCCCCTCAGGACAATCAGCCACGGCCAAAATTAATCCGGGCGAGGCGCACTATACTGTTGAGAAGGCGCATCTTTGCGATTAATGTGGCGCCGAGACGCCGCCCGCAGGGCTGAATCAAGGAGCCTCCATTTTGCTACAGACTATTACCCAGTCACCTCAATTCAAGCCGAGTCTGCTGCTTGCGGGCGGTATCCTGCTCGGACTGGAAAGTCTTTTCCTTAGCCAGCGCTTTGATGCTGCGACTCTTGCCCTGCAAGGGGATGTTACCGGCTGGCGAACTCTATTCAGCCAGTTTGGCAACTTGGCAAAGCTTGCATTGGTTATCCTGTTTGCAATGGGACTGATGCTTCAACACAAGTTCAAGCGCTACTGGCCACAGCTATGTAATGCCGTATCCGAGCGTCGCTTCCTGACAATGTTACCTATCCAGTTAGCGTGCTACGGCATGCTCTACTACAGCACTTTCGTAATCTACGCCGCCCCGGAAGCCGCAGGATCATTGCCCGCCTCACTCTACGCCATGTGGATATTCGCGCTCTTCTTTACTCTGGCAGCTTGGCTGGTAATGCTGATTGATCCACGCTGGCTGTTCGATTTCATTAAGCACGAACAACTGGCCCTAGCACTAGGCGCGGTGGCCGGATTACTGGTGTGGGCGACGGCCATGTGGACACAGCGTTTCTGGGGTCCACTAAGTGAAATGACGTTTTATCTGACATCTACTCTATTACATGCCATTTATGGGGATGCTATGTCTGTAGATGTCGCGGCCAAGGTCATCGGCCTCGGCGATTTTGCCGTGAATATTGCACCTGCTTGCTCGGGCTATGAAGGCATAGGACTGATCACCGCTTTTACCGCTATCTACCTTTGGGTACATCGCGATGCCCTGAAGTTTCCCCGCGCGCTATTGTTGTTTCCCATAGGGGCAGCCGCTATATGGCTGCTCAACGTGGTGCGTATCGCGCTTCTCGTGGGTATCGGTTACGAGTGGTCGGAAGATGTCGCAATAGGCGGGTTTCACTCTCAGGCAGGGTGGCTTACCTTTATCCTCACGTCTCTCGCTTTACTCTGGCTCACCGGTGACAGCGCCTACTTCAGCAAAGCTCCGAAGATCGTCGCCCGTCGTGAGGAATCGTCGACGCATAACCCCGCCGTCGCCTCTCTGATTCCCATGGTGGTTCTGCTCGCAGTCACTCTGGTGAGTTCGGCATTTACCATCGAATTCGACTGGCTCTACCCCGCGCGGGTGCTGGCTGTGGTGATTGCTCTGATTTACGTCTGGCCGCAACTACGCCCGCTGTCACTGGGTTTGCATTGGCTCGCGATTGCAGCAGGTATCGGAACCGCTGTTTTATGGGTGTTAATGCTCGGCTCGAATCCAGAAGCCAATGCCGCCATACAGGATAATCTGGCCCATGCCCCCACCTGGGCGGCAGTGCTCTGGCTGGTGTTTCGTAGCGTCGGCGCGGTGATAACAGTGCCTATAGCGGAAGAACTGGCCTTCCGGGGTTATCTGCTGTGTCGTTTCAGCAAGACTGACGTACACCTGGATGGCCGTATTCCCTTTTCCGTTATGGCCATTTTCTTCTCCTCGCTGGCGTTTGGCATGCTGCACGGCGCTTGGCTGGCAGGCACGGTGGCAGGCATCATCTACGCCGTAGTGCGCTGGCGCACCCAGTCCATTGCCAATGCCATCTATGCTCACAGCATCACCAACGCGTTGATTTTCGGTTATGCCGCTGCGACCGGAGAATGGCACCTGTTGTAATTCAAAGCTGGCAAGGGGCTGGCTATTGCCTACAATGCGCCCATGCCAGCCATTCCCCCTTCCCTCACTGATGAACAGCTGCTCGCTGCTAACCACCGCGGCGGGCATGCGCGCATCGTGGCCGTGGCCGGCGCGGGGAAGACCGCCACCCTTACCCATTACCTCGCCAACCGCATACGTACCGGAGCTCCGCCGCAGCGACTGCTGGTTCTTATGTACAACCGCGCTGCCCAGCAAAACTTCCAGCAGCGACTGAAGCTCGCGTTGCCCGATCACCCGCATCCCCCAGTTCGCACCTTTCACGCCCTCGGTTTGCGGCTGTATCAGCGTCTCATGCAGGAGGGTTGGTTGCCGGCGGTCAGTCTCACTCCTATGGCTGAGGCGGCGGTCGAACTCAGACTCAAACGACTGTTGCAGACCCAATCAGGCGAAACGGGCGAAATGCTACAGGAGTGGTTGCAACTGGCGGTGGAGTTGCTGCAACGAGCCAAAAGTGAAGTGGGCGAGCTGAATGAGGTGATCGCGCGGCTTTGCGAGACAGCCAACGCCGGTTTCCTCACTGAGGTACTGCATCAGTTCGAAACCTGGCGCATGGCCCAAGGACTGATCACTTTCGACGATATGCTTTACGACCCGGCGCGCATCTTCCGCCAGCAACCGCAAAGTCGTGAGCTGTTTGAAAACCAGCTCGACGAAATACTCGTGGACGAGTATCAGGACATCAACCCGGTACAGCATTTTCTCCTGCAGATAATGGCGGGACAGCGGGCGCAGGTAGTGGTGATCGGCGATCCAGATCAGACTATCTATGAGTTCCGCGGCAGCTCTCCGGATTTTATTACCCGCACCTTCGCGCAGGATTTTCCTTCCCCTGCGGCCTATTGCCTGTCACACACTTTTCGCTTCGGCCACCGCCTTGCGCTTATGGCCAATCATTTGATCAGCCATAACCGCGAGCGCGAACCCATACTGACCGTAAGTGCGTCTGGTACGCCCTCTACGAGAATCCAAACCGCCACCACCAATGATCATGGCAAGCGCATAGCAACAACCATTGAGCGTTTGTGCGCCGCAGGCGCCAAAGCTAGCGCCATGGCGGTGCTGTGCCGTCTGTGGTCCTATGCGCGACCGGTTGAGCTGGAGTTGCTGGCGCGCGGCATTCCCTACCGCATGGACGGCGAACAGTCGATTCTGCAATGCCGCGAAATACGGCCGCTCTGGCACTGTCTTGAAATCCTGTCCGGCCGTTTCTTTGATCATCCAGTGGCGAGACGGGAACAGGCGCTATTCGATCTGCTAACGATACCGTCGTGTCTCATTCCTCATGCAACTCTGCAACACATTGCGGCGACCTGGGCGCGACAGATCACGCGCGAGCATATCTCCGATCGTTTATTGGCGGCGTTACCGGCCAGTCTCAGCTCCTTTCAAAAACGCAATCTTTTACAGTTGAGTGAGGCGCTCGCTGCACTGGTACATCCTCGCGAATGTGCGTATCAGCTGCTGGCTTATACCCGGACCCTGGACTATCAAAAACGCCTGCGCAAAAACGCGTTCAACCCCACTCACGGCGAGGAACAAGCCACCACAGTGGAGGCATTTCTGCGGTTTCTGCTGCAGCTGAAGATTGCCTCGGCGAGTGACATGCTGACTTACCTGGAGCAGATGCAAAACCGTCAGAGCACTGAGCCAGCGACCGATGCGGTCACCCTCACCACCGTACACCGCAGCAAGGGCCTCGAATGGCCGGTGGTATTTCTGCCAAATCTCGCCGAGGGTCATATGCCCTGTTTAAATGGCCGGGAAGCTGAACCTGGACGTGCATTAGAGAGCGAGCGTCGATTGTTGTATGTGGCGCTCACCCGGGCGCAAAAACAGCTATTTATCACCTTGCCGGACACAGCGGCGGATCCCGCGTCCGGCAGTGTCAGCCGCTTTGTCGCGGAGATGCGCATAGACACCAGCTGCGCGATCGGCGGAGCGCTCGATACCGGCGCTTCCCATGTTGTTCTGGAGCAGCCAGTCAGCGATGTGTTACGGCGTTATCTCACCACCATCGGCAGTGCCTTGCACATCGAGGTAAAAGAGTCCACCACATTGCCACCAGCCGATTGGCAACCTGGTCAGCGCGTCCACCACACTATTCTCGGTAGCGGCGAAATCCAGGCACGGGATGACCGCCGACTGCATATTCGCTTTCACGACGGCAAGGTGCGGCTCCTGGCCAGCGACGTGGCCGCGCCCCATCTGACGCTTGAGGACACCTAATGAACGGGCATTTGGATGAACTGCTGCGCACGCTGCCGCAAACCGGTTCTGTGCGTTGGATCGGTGTGCGCCCCGCGCGCGGGCAACCCATGGAGCTTATAGACGCTGTGGAGGCGCGACCGGACAAAGGATTGATCGGCGACCGCTACGGGGGCAGGGGCGGCAAACGCGAGGTCACCCTGCTGCAGTGGGAACATCTGCCGGTGATCGCGAGCCTATTGGGACGGGACGAGGTGATTCCAGCTACTCTGCGCCGTAATATCGTCGTTGCGGGCATCAATCTGCTCGCCTTGCGCGACCGGGAATTCACCATCGGCAACGCCGTGTTGCGCGGTACGGGTCTTTGTCAGCCGTGCTCGAAGATGGAAACCGCACTGGGGGCAGGAGGTTACAACGCCATGCGCGGCCACGGCGGCATCACCGCGCAAGTGATCAAAGGCGGCATCATCCGCCTGTGGGACGAGGTGATGCTCAACGCCAATACCCTATAAATCCTCAGAGCGACTTGCCATAGCGCTGCAGCACATGGAAGGCCATGCTCGCCGCCATTTCGTGCTCGCTGTAAAACACTGTGCCCTGCACGACTTTTTCGAGCATGGCAGCCTCGTCCTTGTTCACTGAGCACACCAGTATTTCGATTTTGGGATTGAGGGCGAGAGCCGCTCTTACCATTCGCTGCAGCGAAAGCGCTCCGGGTACCGCAATGACCAGCATACTGGCGCGGTTGATATGCGCTTGCACCAGCACCGCCGGATCGGCAGCATCGCCATACACCACCGCCATGCCATTGCGACGCAAACGCTCCACCAGCTCACGATTATGATCGGCAATCACATGGGGAACTCCGGCTCTGACCAACGCCCCGCTGATTGCATGCCCCACCCGACCATAGCCCACAATCACCACCTGCCCCGCAAGGTAGCGATCGTCGATGCTGAGCGGCAGCTCCGCCAGCGGATCGTCCATATACTCCAGATGACGCGCCCGCCGGGAATGGCGCTGCAACCAATGGAGAAACGGTTGTACCCGGCCAAACAGCAGCGGGTTGAGCGCAATGGAAATCAGCATCCCCGCCAGAATCAGATTCTGCCCCTCCACAGGCAGCAGCCCCAATGTCACTGCCAGCCCTGTAAGAACGAAAGAAAATTCACCAATCTGCGCCAGGCTCGCCGCGACCATCAACGCGACTCCGAGGCGATAGCGGAACATCAGCACCAGTGCAACGGCGGCGATGGATTTACCGATGACGATGACGGCGATAACAGCCACCACTTGAAAGGGCTTTTCCAGCAGCACCATAGGGTCGAATAGCATGCCCAAGGAGACAAAAAACAGCACGGCGAAAGCTTCCCTCAGTGGCAGGGATTCAGTGGCAGCGCGATGACAGAATTCGGATTCACGCATCACCATACCGGCGATAAATGCACCCAGAGCAAATGAGAGGCCGAGTAAATGCGCCGCAGCTAAGGCAATGCTCACTGCCGTCGCGATCACGCAGAGATTGAACAATTCCCGCGAATTGGTTTGCGCCACCTGCCACAGGATCTTGGGAAATAGCAGGCGTCCAACAGCCAGCATCAGGACGACAAATATCGACACCTTTACTATGGACGTCAGCATCACCAACGCCAGATTCTCCTGTACGCCTCGCGCCTCCGCTGTCAGCCATTGGGCGAGCGATGGCAGCAGCGCCAGAGCTATCAGCATCACCAAGCTCTCTACCATCAGCCAGCCAACGGCGATACGGCCGCCCATAGCAGTCAAGGAGTGGTTAGCCTGTAAAACGCGCACCACCACCACGGGACTTGCCACCGACAGCGCCAAGCCAAACACCGATGCCGCGCCCAGCTCCCACCCCCATAGAGTCGCCATCAGCACGCCCAAGCCGGTGGCCACCGCCATTTGCACAATGGCACCCAGCACGGCAATTTTGCGGACCCGCAATAAGTCATCGATGGAAAAGTGCAAGCCGACGCCGCACATCAGCAACACCACGCCGATTTCTGCCAACTGCATAGACATATCGGTATCGGCAACAAAGCCGGCGGCATAAGGGCCTATGACGATACCCGCGAGAAGATAGCCCACGAACGCTGGCAAGGTTAATCGCGCTGCCACTACGCCCAGTATCAAGGCCATGCCGAGAGCAAGTGCGACGGTGGTGATCAAGGGTGTGCCGGGTTCCACGAGCACCTCCTTAACAAGTGAAGGACTTGCATCCTAGCAAGTGCGCGGGGCATGCGTCCAAAAGCGCAGGACTTAGCGACATCTAAGAAAGATGGTACCTATAAGAAAGGATGGCACCTATCAGCTTGCCAGCAACTGCCCCTGCTGGCGCTCCAATAATGCCGCGAAAGGAGGTTTGAAACCGACGAGGTTGACGCGATCTTCGTCTACCGGGTGGACTTCGACTCGCGCCTGCAGCAGGGGGTCGAGTAGCGCCGTCTGGATAAAGATGCCGTTGTCGGTTACGGCCAGCTTGACGTCGCAATCCGGATGACAGACTTCCGCCACAACCTGGAAACGGATGCGCTGCTGGCGGTTGAGCTGGTAGGCCAGGTGAGCACAGCAAACCGCGCGGAAGGCGGCTTCGGAAGAGCTTTCACTGCTGGTGAACCGAATGCAGTAAATGCCAGCGGCGGTTGGCGCTCCCACGCGAACACCACCGTAGAGCGCGAGCACCTCATCTAATGAGCTGTCAAACCGCTGCACCAGCTCTGCAAACATGTCGCTGTTGAGCTGCTGCTCCAAGCGCTGGCGGTTGGGCACGGCCAACACCAAATCGCTGTGGCGCAACACCGCTTCTTCAGGTTCATCCTCCCAATCTGCTGGCGGACTCGTCCCTTCCCCTTCGGAGTTATTGTCCGAGCCATCGAGAGGTGGCAATTCGGTATCAAAAGAATCGGGTTCGACAGCTCTGCGTTCGCGCCGAGGCAGCTCCACCGGGCGCAGCTCCCACGCAACGCCGCGAGTATCGTAAAGCGCCAACCCCGCCATCAGCGCCAATAACAAAGCTGTGCCAATCAACGCCCAGCGCACTGCCGATTCCCCGGGGAAATCGGCATTCATGGTGATGGTGACGTGACCGGCAATGCTGTCGTGTAAAGGAATAGGGGCGGAAAAAGCCTGGGATAGTACACTTGGCTGCGGCTGCCCGGCCTGCACCAGCAGGCTCTGCCCCAGATCGTGCACTGCCGCCATGATCACTCGCGGTTGCGACTGCACTTCCTGCATAACTGCGTGCATGCTCACCAGATCGTGGCTGATGGCGGCATCCATGACGTTTCTCGCCGCCAGTTGCGCAAGAGCGTTGCCGAATTCCTGCAGTAACTCACTGTTTTTCTGGGCGCCGCGCTCGCCGAGCACAAACGCCGTCAATATAAGTCCGAGCAAGGCGCCGACGCTGAGGAAAAAAACCGGCGGCAGTCGGCGCCAATGGACGAGCGGTAGGGAAATCTGTTTGGGCATGGGCAAGTCACTATCTGAAGGACAAGGTTACCGCCATCCGACACGCGGTCCGTGCGCGGAAGAAAATGGCGGCTAGTGTACCTGAATCCCCGGCCCTGAGCAGCGCCAAGCGCGGCAGCAATCGCCCTGGCGCTTCTGTATAATGCCGCCTCCATTTTCCTGGCCTGATTCCCGTGCGCGAATTGATTCTGATCACTATTTCCGGCATTGACCGCCCCGCCGTGACCTCGACAGTCACCTCTATCCTGGCGCGACACAAAACCAACATCCTCGACATAGGCCAGGCCGTTATTCACGAGAACCTCACCTTAGGCCTGTTAGTGGAGTTTCCTATCGGCGAAGATCCCGCGCCGATCATTAAGGAAGTACTGTTCCGCATGCACGAGTTCGGCATGCAGGTGAAATATCAGCCTATTACCGAAGCGAGCTACCAGGACTGGGTCAACCAACAGGGCAAAGGCCGTCATATTGTCACCTTGCTGACACGCCAAGTGACGGCGGAACAGATAGCCGCCCTAACCACCATAGTCGCCGAGCACGGCCTTAATATCGATGCCATCAGCCGCCTTTCCGGCCGCGTACCCCTCGACAGCGTCGATAGCAAAAGCAAAGCGTGTGTGGAATTTTCCGCCCGCGGCACCCCGAAAGACATTACAGAACTGCGCGCTGCTTTTATGGAGTTGTCGACTCGCCTGGAGATCGATATAGCCGTGCAGGAAGACAATATGTATCGGCGCACCCGCCGTCTGGTGTGCTTCGATATGGACTCCACCCTGATTGAAGCGGAAGTGATCGACGAACTCGCCAAAGCGGCAGGCGTCGGCGACAAAGTCGCTGCCATTACCGAAGCGGCTATGCGCGGCGAGCTCGATTTCAAAGCGAGTTTCGCCCGCCGTATGGCTCTGCTGCAGGGATTGGACGCCAGTGTTCTTGATCACATCGCAGAGCGATTAGCCCTCACCGAAGGTGCCGAGAATTTGATGCGCACATTGCGCAAACTCGGTTACAAAACGGCAATTCTGTCCGGCGGTTTCAGCTACTTCGGCCGTTATGTGCAAAGCAAACTCGGTATCGATTACGTATTTGCCAATGAACTGGAAATCGTCGACGGCAAAATCACCGGCCAGGTTGTTGGCCAAGTCATTGACGGTCAGCGCAAAGCCGAATTGTTGCGCGAGCTGGCTGCCAAAGAAGGTATTTCCCTGGAGCAGGTGATCGCCGTTGGCGATGGCGCCAATGACCTGCCCATGTTGAGCATCGCTGGACTTGGCATCGCCTTCCGCGCCAAACCGCTGGTCAAGGCATCCGCCAAACAGTCCATCTCAACACTGGGGCTCGATGCCATTCTCTACTTGATGGGACTGCGTGATCGCGACATACGCTCGGACGCCTAGAGGCTACCGCTGATATGCCCGAGCTTCCCTTGCCGGGGGTTCCGAGCTAAGGTTATGGGTCGCGCCAAATTTCTGATTCGCTATGAAACCCATACCCACAAAAGCTGAGTTGCGCGCAGAGCTGGAACAGCAAATCCAGGATTATCTGCAAACCGGCGGCGTGGTCCAGGACGTGCCTCGCGGCCTGAGCGGCCATATCGACAACCGCAATTTGTTCGGCTCTATGGGGCAAAACCCACCGCGCCAGGAGCGCACTCCAGTGGATGAGGTGGTGCAGGCCCTGGAAGCTCGCAAACACCCGCATGGCAACGTCAAAAAAACCAAACGCCCGCGCAAGAAGCTGATCACTGATGATTTCGGCGAGCCTTTGCGCTGGGTATGGGTCGAGGATTAATTGTGAAGAAGCACTGGCTGTTCAAAACCGAACCCCATGTTTTCAGCATCGAAAACCTGGAAAGTTCCACAGACAAAACTACCCGTTGGGATGGCGTGCGTAATTATCAGGCGCGCAACCTGCTGCGCGATGAAATCAAAGTGGGCGACGAAGTGTTCGTCTACCACAGCCAGTGCAAAGTGCCCGGCATAGTCGGACTCGCCAAGGTGGTGAAAGCGGCCTATCCAGATCCCGCCCAATTCAACCCGGAAAGCGACTATTTCGATCCCAAAGCCGATGCGGACAGCCCGCGCTGGTTCTGCGTCGATATTCAGCATCAGAAAACCTTCGCCAAAGTGATCCCTCTGCAGGAACTCAAACAAAACCCGGCCCTGCACGACATGGTGTTGCTAAAACAGGGGCGCCTCTCGGTACAGCCGGTCACGGCAGAGCAGACGGCGGTCATCAAACGCGACTATTCGATGAAATGAGCGGAGAACTCCCCCTTGCGCGACGGCAGGTTCATATCTGGCTCGTGGATCCGACGACTGTCACCGATGCCGACCTGCTCGCCTGTTACCACGAATTGCTCTCTCGGGACGAAAACGCCAAATGGCAGCGCTATCGCTTCGACAAAGACAAACATCAGCACCTGGTTACCCGCGCGCTGATTCGCACCACTCTGTCGCGTTACGAGCCCTCAATCGCGCCGCAAGATTGGCGTTTTGAACTGAACGCGCACGGCAAACCCCTCATCGCCAATTCGCTTTCCAGACCGCTGCACTTCAATCTTTCCCACACCCAAAATCTCGCCGCCTTGGCCGTAACCCGCTGCGCGCCTATAGGGATAGATGTGGAGAAGATCAAAGCGGTAGAACAAGTGCGTGGATTGGCAGAGCGCTGTTTTGCGGATGGGGAAATCGCCTTTGTCTTCAGCGGCGACAAGGCGGCAGTAATGGAGCGTTTTTTTAAACTTTGGACTTTAAAAGAGGCTTATATCAAAGCGCACGGTTGCGGCATGAGCCTATCGCTGCATTCCGTTGAATTCGATCCGCTCGCCCACCCCTTAACCGTGAGCTTCGACGCTACCCATGATGACCGACCGGAAGAATGGTGCTTTCGCCATTGGGAACTGGGCGAGCACTTGCTGTCTCTGGCACTGAACGTGTCTGAACAGCGGGGCGCGGAAATCGAGTTTTTTCACACGATTCCGCTACACTCCACCGCTCCCTTGGCAGTCCCACCGCAGGCCAACGCCAATCAAAGTTTGTCGAAGTAGCCTGCGAGCAGATAACCGACGACGGAAATCAGCACCAGTATCGAAATCAGGATCGCCATCAAGCCCCAAAAACGAAAGGGCCGACGCTCGACCTTGTAGATTCCCTCGCTGAGCACCTGATCCACCCGGGCCTGATCTTCAGGATAAAGTTTGGGCATCTCTGTTTTACCTCATGAATCGGCGTTGCCGTTTTTTATTTTGTTCACACCTTAACTCGCTGCCACCGCGCGATCCTTCGCCCAGGCGCGCAGCATGTTCATTTGTTCCGCCATGATCACGGACAGCGGTCGGGTATTGGCAATAGCGGTGCGAATATGTTCCATGTTTGCGGTTTCACCGCGGGCGGAAGCGCTATAGAGCGCGGACACGATCGCCTGTTCCACTTCCGCGCCGGTAAACCCTTCACTGACCGCCGCCAGCTCATCGAGCGCAAAATTGCGACTGGACAGACCACGTTTTTCGATATGAATTTCGAAAACTTTGCGGCGACTCTCCGCATCTGGCAGATCCACAAAAAAGATTTCGTCGAAGCGGCCTTTGCGCATTAATTCGGGCGGCAAAATGCTGATGTCGTTGCTGGTCGCAACCAGAAAAACTCGGCTCTTGCGCTCCGCCATCCAGGTCAGCAGTGTGCCAAGCAGACGTTTGCTGGTGGCATTTTCGCCATCGTTCTGCGCCAAGCCTTTTTCGATTTCGTCGATCCACAACACGCAGGGCGACATGACATCGGCCAACTTCAGAGCGTCGCGCAGATTTCTTTCCGTTTCGCCGACATATTTGTTGTACACCGCTGCCATATCCAAACGCAGGAGCGGCAATCCCCAAATTCCGGCGATGGCCTTTGCGGCCAGACTCTTACCGCCGCCCTGCACGCCAAATAACAGCACGCCTTTGGGCGGGTCGATTTTGCCCTGGACACCCGTTCCAGCCATGGCCTGCTGGCGCTCGGCAAGCCAAGCCTTCAAGCGATTGAATCCGGCGATATCCTTCAGGTGTGCGGTGCTGTATTCGAAGTGCAGCACGCCGTCCATATCCATCAACGCGAACTTCGCCTTTGCCACTTCCGGCAAGTCGCTCTCATTGATCGCGCCGTCATCGACGATGGCGCCGCGTGCCAGACGGCGCACATCTTGATGCGGCAGGCCGCGCAGATTATTGACCAGTTTCTGCAACGAAGCGTTGTCGGTTTTAATGCGCTCGCCTTTATTGCGATCAGACCAGAGTTTGGCCTCTTCGCGGATCAGCGCGAGAATTTCTTCGTCGGTGGGCAGATGCATCGGCAGGACTGCGGCATAGCGGGCAACTTCCGCCGGCAGCTTGAGGCGATGACTGATCAATACGACCTTGTGGCGCGCCGCCATCTGGTTGAGGGCGATATCCTTTAACAGGCGCACCATTTTCGGCTCATCCAGATAAGGATGTAGATCGCACAGGACAAATGCGCTGGCCTTTTGGCATTTCTTGATGTAGCTGAGCACCTCTTCAGGCTTGGCCTGATTGTTCTCATCCTCGGAACGCAGGCCAAATCCGAGCGGTTGCAATCCGTCAGTCGCCGACCAACGCCAGCTGCCGATACCCTCTTCGCGGAAATATTTCTGCAGCAGACTGAGGGCGCGGGTTTCGTCGTAAGTCTCCACCACCATCAATGAAATATTGGAGTGGAGCAGAATACTCAGGTCGTTGTAGTTCATGGGTCCTCGTTCCCGATTTGCGGCATCCTGTTCGCCGCGTCTTCCGTAATTGGTTAGAATCCAGCGCTATTGTGATTTGCCGAGCGGCACAGGTAGGCCATTATGCATCAATCCCCTTTTCAACGTCTGTCCGTTCCGGATCGCTTGATCAATCAGTTTGACCGCGCCTTGCGCACCCTCCACCCCGGTGGAATCGCCGCCAACCGCCCCTCCCCCGCTGCCCGTGTAGATGAGTCTGAACTCTCGGATAGCGAGCGCCGTCATGCCGCGGGACTGATGCGGGTCAACCATTCAGGTGAGGTCTGCGCACAAGCGCTGTATCAAGGACAGGCCGCCACTGCGAAATTGGCCAATGTGCGCAAAAAAATGGAGATCGCGGCGGATGAAGAGATCGACCACTTGGCTTGGTGTGACGAGCGTCTGCGCCAACTGCACAGCCGCCCGAGCATGCTCAACCCAATCTGGTATGGACTGTCTTTTGGCCTGGGAGCGGCGGCGGGTTTGGTGAACGATAAGGCTAGCCTGGGATTTGTCGCGGCGACCGAGGAACAAGTAGGTGAGCATCTGCGCGATCATCTCAAGCGCCTGCCCCGGGAAGACCAAAAATCCCGGGCCATAGTGCAAACCATGTTAAAGGAGGAAGAAGCTCACGGTCAGAATGCCCTACGAGCAGGGGGATATCGTTTTCCCAAACCGGTAAAAGCACTGATGCGTCTGACATCCAAGCTGATGACAGCCACCAGCTATAGGATTTGAGAATTATAAAGAAGCCGCATTAAGCGGCCTCAACAACCTCGAAGGAGTGGGTGATCTCAACTCCTGCCGCACGCAGCATGATGGAGGCGGAGCAGTATTTTTCGGAAGACAGGTTGACCGCGCGCTCAACCTGACTTTCCTTGAGGTTGCGCCCGCTGACGACAAACTTGAGATGGATTTTGGTAAATGGCGACGGAACACCCACGGCGCGTTCAGCTTCCAGATCCGCCCGGCAGCTGACCACATCCTGGCGCGCTTTTTTCAGAATGCTCACTACATCAAACGACGCGCACCCACCCAACCCCAACAGGATCATCTCCATGGGGCGAACCCCCATATTGCGACCGCCGTGATCCGGCGGGCCGTCAATCACCACGGCATGTCCGCTACCGGACTCCGCCACAAACATTGCATCCCCTACCCATTTGATCGTTCCGCGCATGCTCATTCTCTCCACCAGCAATGCAGCTAGGCTGCCGCTGCAACCTCTGCGTAAAGGGCCGAAAGCCTACCATATCCGCCAGTGCGGCAAGCAACAAAACTGTGTGCTTCGTAACACTTGCGATTCGATAAGCTGGCGGGCAAATTCGGATTGTGCTCCTATACGGCGCGCACCCGTTCGTTGCGCAATATCACGTCTATACTGAGAACGGGTGCGACTGTGGTTTCGATTTTGACTGCGGGCACGTTATACTGCCGTGTCCAGCTCAGGTGGTACTCGAAGGGCAGCATAACAACAACTACACCAAACTTTATAAAAATCGAGGATTGCGATCTTGGTTTCCGTGACTCTATCACCTCATGTCAAGAATTTAGAAAGTTTCCTCAGCCACTGTCATCGCAGACGGTATCCCGCCAAAAGTACTCTCATCTACGCCGGCGATAAGAGCGACTCGCTTTACTACATCATCAAAGGTTCCGTAACCGTTCTTATTGAAGATGAAGAAGGCCGCGAAATGATTGTTGCCTATCTGAATGATGGTGACTTCTTCGGCGAGATGGGTCTGTTCGATGAAAAGGACAACCGCAGCGCCTGGGTACGAGCGAAATCCGAGTGTGAAATTGCGGAAATCAGCTACGCCAAGTTCCAGGAACTATCGGAAGATCACCCCGAATTTCTCTATGCCCTCGGTTCACAGATGGCCCGTCGCCTGCGCGCCACGACCCGCAAAGTGGGCGACCTCGCATTTCTTGACGTGACCGGCCGCGTAGCCCGCACTCTGCTGGATTTGTGCAAAGAGCCCGATGCCATGACCCACCCGGACGGCATGCAGATCAAGATCACCCGCCAGGAAATCGGTCGTATCGTCGGCTGCTCGCGGGAAATGGTCGGCCGGGTGTTGAAAACCCTGGAAGATCAGGGCTTGGTATCCGTGAAAGGCAAAACCATGGTGGTGTACGGCACACGTTAACCGCTTTTCCCTGAAAACAAAAAGCCCCGGTATACCGTAATGCCAGTCAGTTAAGCCAAAAGCCTACTGATAAGCAGAGAGATAGACGACAATCCTGTGATCGCAAGGTCACAGGATTTTTTTTATGTTTTTGAGTCAAGCGCTGGAACGAATTTATTCCTTCTCCCCCGAAAGTTTCAGCAGCCTCGCAGATGTATTGTCTCCCG
>JBQGED010000125.1:0-10689 GCA_052039425.1 Sphingobacterium griseoflavum
CGTTGGCGTTTTGCTCGGATTTTCCTGTGGAACTCTCCGCGACAACATTAAAAACCGCGAGCGTCAACAAACAGGTCAAAAGCAGATGCAGGGATTTACGCATGTTGTGCTCCATTGTTAAAAAATTTAGTTAACCCAGTCGGAGTGGCGTTTCTGCCGCATGAAGACCGGCAAAATCAGCATCAAAAACATACCGAACACCACCAGCCCCGCGCCAAACATCCACTGGTTGATGGTTTTATTGGATTTCAGCCGGTCGTTTTCGGCGCGGACAGCGTCAAATTCCGTCTGCACCAGATCGTGTTTCGCCAGCAGATCCTGATAACGCTGATTAAGATTGATCGAGTCTGCAGACAAAGCGCGTATTTTGCGCAACTCCTCGGCGTATTGCTCGCTCTCTTTGGCCTGACTATCGGCGGTCTGCGCCAATGAGTTGTGTTCGGCGCGCAATTTTTTCAGCTCGGCCTCCAAGTCCTCGGCTCGTTTCGTCGCTGCGGCGAGTTTGGTCTGCGCTGCGGTGAGCTGCATGCGTGCCGGTTGTTCACGCAGCAGATATTGCGTGGGAATCCATCCGTCCAAACCGCCTTCAGTGCGGATATTCACCCATTCACCGTCGCTCGATTCACCCAATAATGTCAATTGCGTGCCGCTGCGTATGCCCTGATGCACGATGCGGTATTGCGATCCGGCACCGCTGCGCACAGGCACGAAAAAAACATCGGAAATGTAAACGGTCTGCGCCATCGCGCCAGAGGCGAAAACCCAGAGACCAACCAGCAAAAGGACATAACGGATCATGAAATTTTCCAACAAAAAATAAATTAAGAATCAGGGCAATACAGGTTTGAAGGGCTTTACGGTGACTTTCTGATAAACCCCGGTGCTGATATAGGGATCGCTGTCCGCCCAGGCGCGGGCTTCGTCCAGGGAGGCAAATTGTGCGACTACCAAGCTTCCGGTAAAACCGGCGTCGCCCGGATTTTCCGCATCAATCGCCGGATGAGGTCCGGCGAGTAGCAGACGGTTCTCCTGCTTGAGTGCCTCCAGGCGCGCCAAATGCTGCGGGCGCGCCTGTTGGCGCAATGGCAAGCTGTTGGGCACATCTTCGCTGATGACGGCGTAATACATAAGAAAATCCTCTGCCCGCGAGCGGACAGTTAACAGAACGTTGAACCTTTGGAAACCCGCGCGTTAGGAATTCTGCTCGGGATTGTTGATGATTTCCTCCCAGTGTAAATGGGTCAGGCGCGTGATACTGCGAAAGAGGTAAAAAAGCGCGCCCATAAATACAATCATTGAGGGAATCGTGATGACTGGAAAGCTGAGCGCCGTCATGGTGCCGAGTTCCGCATTGTACTCTTCCGTGCCCGGCGGACTCACCAGAACCATTTTGGCGAGTACGTAATTCAGCACAGAAGAAAGAAAAAATGAGGCAGCCAGCATATAAGTGGCATTGGTCAGCGTTTTTTCAAAGGCGCCCACATTGTTGTAGTGCTCGAGTGCCCGGTGCACCTTGCCGACCTGCATGACTTTCTCGTTGTAGAGAAACGTGCGCACCAAGGGATAAGGCGTATAAATGGACAGTAAGGTGGCGAGACCGAGCAGACCCGGAATAGTCGCTTCTTTAATGGCCATATATTCCGGTGGCAATTTCAGCAGGCTGATACCGCCAGTGAGCATGACACTGACCAAGCCGATGGCGGAAAACAGGTTGATTTTGCGGGTGCGCCAGTAATCATACAGGCCGTAGCCGAGGGGAAACGCCAGCGCGACAACCAAGCCCCAGGTGGGGCCGAGGTAAGCCTCCTTGCTGCCTTTGGTCAATATCAGTGTTGGGATCACGATATTGAGCAGAATATTCACCAGCATATTTTCTTTTTCAGGTTGTTTGTGTGCTGGGGAAGGGGTGGTAGCGTCAGGGGCTTGCTTGGGTTCCATTGAACATCTCTGTCTGGGTGTATCGAAACCTGCTGCCGGTATTTGCAGATTTTGTGTCTTTTGCCGATTCTATGTACTGGGGCTAGAATGGCCGGCTCACCGGATCAGCAGAGGTTGCCTTGATATACGATTTACATACCCATAGCAATGCCTCGGACGGGATTTTAAGCCCGGCCGCATTGGTAATGAGGGCGAGGCAGCGCGGGGTTACGCATCTGGCCCTCACAGACCACGACACGGTGCAGGGGTTGCAGAGTGCGCGAGCGCAGGCTGAGATTGAAGGTATCAAGCTGATCAATGGTATCGAGTTGTCCTGTTTATGGGCGGGCCGCGGCATTCATGTGGTCGGCTTAAATGTGGATGCCAGCAGCGCCCAGTTGCAGCAGGCAATCACAGCCCAGCAGGAGGCGCGGGATGCACGCGGGATAGAGATAGGTAAACGCCTGGAAAAAGCCGGTATTCCCGAGGCTCTGGAAGGCGCCCGGCGATTGGCGGGCGACGCTGTGCTGGGGCGGCCACACTTTGCTCGCTATCTGGTGGAACGCGGCTTTAGCAATAGCATCAATGGCGCCTTCAAGCAGTATCTGGGAGCGGGCAAGCCCGGCGACATCAAGCACCGCTGGCCGGATATTGCCGACATGGTTGCGGCGGTTCGCGCCGCCGGCGGCGTTGCTGTACTGGCGCACCCGGCAAAATACGAACTGACTCGCACTAAGCTGCGCGAACTGGTCGCGCTCTTCAAAGACGCCGGCGGCCAGGCGATTGAGGTGATTTCGGGCCAGCAGGCATCGAACGAAACCGAAGCGCTGGCGCAGATCACAACTCAATTTGATCTTTATGCGTCCTGCGGCAGTGATTTCCACGTGCCGGACCAGCCCTGGCAGGAACTGGGCGGCTTTCCCCAGCTGCCATTGAGCTGCCGACCGGTCTGGCAGTTGTGGCATTAACAGTTTTCAAAACAAAAACGATTTTCAAAACAAAGCCATAGGCATTTGAATCAAGGACTTTGTGTGGCTCAATTTTTTTCTGTTCACCCCGAAAACCCGCAACAACGCTTGATCGATCAGGCAGTGGAAATTCTGCGCCGCGGTGGTCTGATTGTGTATCCCACGGATTCGGCCTACGCCCTCGGCTGTCACATTGGTGACAAGATGGCTTTAGATCGCATCCGCGCTCTGCGCCAATTGGACAAGCACCATAACTTCACGCTGATGTGCCGGGATCTGTCCGAACTCGCCACTTACGCCCGGGTCACTAACGCGGACTTTCGTCTACTAAAAGCCCACACCCCCGGTCCTTACACTTTCATCCTTAATGCCACTTCCGAAGTGCCGCGCCGCCTGATGCACCCCAAGCGTCGCACCATCGGCATGCGCGTGCCCGATAACCGGATTGCACTGGCCTTGCTGGAACGTTTGGGCGAACCGCTTATGACCAGTTCGTTGATCATGCCGGGCGAAACCTTGCCATTGACCGACCCCTACGATATCCGCGATGCCTTGGAGCATCAGGTGGAACTGGTGATTGACGGTGGCTTTTGCGGCCTTGAGCCCACTACGGTGGTGGACCTGACAGAAGAGGTGCCACGGGTGGCGCGGGTCGGCTGCGGGCCGGTGGGAGAATTTCAATAGCCGCCGCAAAAACGAAGCCGCTATAATGCGCGGTCTTTTTGCCCGCACAGCTCTTCCAGACCGGAGGACATAGGGCCACCTTCAATTATTCCGCGCGCCCTTGGGTTCCGCGTCTGTCGAGGAGATCGCAAGTTTGTCTGGTGTTGCTGAGCCAAATTCCGCCGCTGAAGCGCCAGAGGAACTTTCGCCCGCGGAAACCGCCGCGCCCGCGCAATCGGAAATGCCCTTTGCCATCGTCTATGGCAAGGCGTTTACTGAAATCCCCAAGGATCTGTATATCCCGCCAGATGCGCTTGAGGTCATTCTCGAAGCTTTCGAAGGTCCGCTCGATCTACTCCTATATCTGATCCGGCGCCAAAACATCGACATCTTGGAAATCGATGTGTCCGAAATCACCGTACAGTACGTCGCCTACGTGGAAATGATGGACGCCATGCAGTTCGAGCTGGCGGCGGAGTACTTGGTGATGGCGGCTATGCTCGCGGAGATCAAGTCGCGCATGCTGTTGCCGCGCAGCAGTGCCGAGGAGGATGAAGAGGAAGAGGATCCGCGCGCAGCCTTGATCCGGCGCTTGCAGGAATACGAACGTTTCAAGCAGGCGGCGGAGGATGTGGACGCGCTGCCGCGGCAAAACCGTGATTTTTATGTGGCCAAAGCGCAGGCGCCTGACCGCAATCTCGCTCGCCCAGATCCAGATGTGGATCTGCGGGAACTGCTGGTGGCGCTGGCAGAAGTTCTGCGCCGTGCCGACATGTTTATTAGCCACCATGTAGAGAAAGAGCGCCTGTCTACGCGCGAGCGTATGGGGCAGGTGCTCGACCGTTTGCGCGGTCGTCAGTTTGTCCCGTTCGTCAGTTTGTTCTCCGTAACGGAGGGACGGTTGGGAGTGGTGGTCACCTTTCTGGCGGTGCTCGAGCTGATCAAGGAATCCCTGGTGGAGATTGTCCAATCCGAAGAGTTTGGGCCTATCCATGTGAAGGCGAGGGTTCAAGCAGACGCTGAGGCGCCGGCCGATGAAGTTGAAGCACAAGATATAGAGCAACCATGAGCTACGACCCCCAATTGTTACAACGGATCGTTGAAGGCGCGCTGCTGGCCGCCGGTGAGGCATTGAGCATCGATCGCATCATGAGTCTCTTTGACGAGGCCGAACGACCGGAGAAACAGGAAGTTCTCGACGCGCTTGCGGCGCTGCGCGAAGCCTGTGCCGGGCGCGGGTTCGAGCTGGCGGAAGTGGCTAGTGGATGGCGCTTTCAGGTGGCCTCCGATCTGGCACCCTGGGTGAATCGCCTGTGGGAAGAGAAGCCGCAGAAATATTCGCGTGCGCTCCTCGAAACCCTGGCGTTGATCGCCTATCGCCAACCGATTACCCGCAGC
This sequence comes from Sphingobacterium griseoflavum, assembly GCA_052039425.1. Classification (GTDB taxonomy): domain Bacteria; phylum Pseudomonadota; class Gammaproteobacteria; order Pseudomonadales; family Cellvibrionaceae; genus UBA5868. The sequence goes on from JBQGED010000125.1 coordinate 4,947, forward strand.
GACATCGAGGACGTGCGCGGTGTCGCTGTCAGCTCCCACATCATTAAAACCCTGGCCGAACGGGAGTGGATCAAAGTCGTGGGCCACCGTGACGTACCGGGGCGCCCATCCCTTTACGCTACTACCCGTCAGTTTCTCGATTACTTTGGCCTCAAAAGCTTGGAAGAGCTGCCGACTCTGGGTGAACTGAAAGACATCGACAGCTTGAATCAGGATTTGGAACTGGGCGATGACGAACTGGTGGAAGAGCGAGAGCAGATTGCCGCTGCGCGAGACGCCGATGAACCCGCCACCGAATCGCTTTTCGCCAGCCTTGAAGAAGAAACTGCCGAGCTTGAGCACGCTGGCGATACCGATGACGACGACTCCGCGCCTGAAGAGGCGGAGTTCGATAAAGATACTGACTGAGATATGACAGACGAAAAATTACAGAAAGTCCTGGCCGCCGCCGGCTTGGGATCACGCCGTGAAGTGGAGCGTGCCATAGAAGCGGGTGAGGTTATGGTTAACGGCCGTCCTGCCCATTTGGGCGAGCGAGTCAAAGTTGGCGACAAGGTGATCTGGCGTGGCAAAGTTCTGGTGGTGCCCGAGGCTGCGCGGGAGGAAGTAAGGGTATTGCTGTACAACAAACCCGAAGGGGAAATCTGCAGCCGCAACGATCCCGAGGGGCGACCCAACGTGTTCGACGCTCTGCCAGTCCTGAAAAACGGCCGTTGGGTGTCCGTGGGCCGGTTAGACTTCAACACCAGCGGCTTGTTGTTGTTTACCAACGACGGCGAACTCGCCAATAAATTGATGCATCCCTCCAGCGGTATCGATCGGGAATATCTGGTGCGGGTGCAGGGGGAGGTGGAGGACGAGACCCTCGAGCGTCTGAGTGAAGGTGTGCTGTTGGACGACGGTCTCGCCCGTTTCAGCGCAGTCAAACGCGGTGGCTCCGGCGGCGGCACTAATGGTTGGTATCACTGTGTGATCATGGAAGGGCGCAATCGCGAAGTGCGCCGGCTATGGGAGTCGCAGGAGCTGCGGGTAAGCCGTCTCAAGCGCGTGCGCTATGGACCTATTTTGATTCCGCCCTTTGTAAAACCCGGACAGTGGTTGGAGCTGGGCGATCGGGAAATTACTGAGCTGTTTCGCCGTGCCGGTTTGGAGCCACCGCCGAAGCGGCGTTTCCGTCCGGATGATGCCAATGCTGAGGAGCGCAGAATCAAGAAAATGCGTGCTGCCTCAGGCCGTCAAAGTCGCGCCGGCGGCGGCCCGCCGAAGGGACGCAAAACGGGTCCCGCCACCAAAAACAACCCAAAGCCGAGATAATTATTCCGCTGAAGGTTGGTTAACCACCCGGTTGCGGCCGTTGCGTTTTGCGTCATAAAGCGCGCTGTCAGCGCGCTTGAACAACGAATCCCTTGTGTCGTCAGTTGCGCTGGTGCTCACACCGATGCTGATCGTGGCGTGTACCGGGCCGCTATCGGTCGTCAGATCTTGATTTTCCAGCTGACTGCGGATGCGTTCAGCGATAGTTACCGCCTCCACGTTCCCGGTATTGCTCAGCACCACCACAAATTCCTCTCCACCGTAGCGGAATACCTGATCGGTGTCGCGCAAGGCTGCGCCTATGGCTTTTGCCACACTTTGCAGCAATTGATCGCCGGTGGCGTGACCGAGTCGGTCGTTGATCTGTTTAAAACTGTCCATATCGGCGACCAGCAGCGACAGCGGCCGGCGGCTGCGCTGGCTGAGTTTCAGCTCGCGTTGCAGAGTCAATTCCATGGCTGCGCGGTTGCCGACCCCGGTCAGGGCGTCGCGCAGAGAATTTTCCAACGCGTCGCGATAGAGCAGGGCGTTGCGCAAAGGCTGTAGCAGTAGCCCGAGCAGTCCTTCGATGGTGCCCATTTCCCGTTCATTAAAGCGCGCGCCGCGGAAAAAGGTCATCTCTCCCACGGTGTAGCTGCCGTTGTGCAGGTTGTAATTGATCTTGTGTGCGCGATGAGTGCCGAGGGCGAGCCGTATGTCGCGGGACGGCAGGCGGTATTCCATACCAGAGCAGCGGATAACCCGTTGCAGCATCTGATAAAACGTCGCCAGGGTTTCGTGCAGATCCAGAGAAGTCTGCAAGGTGTTGCTAAGGCGAAAACGGAATTCGCCAGCATCATTCGATGCGTCGGTGACAGTGCTGACTGGAAGCGTCTCGGAATTGGCCAGGGTTTGCGTCATATGGGGTCTCGGTAACGCCCGAAAAGGGGCGAGTCTGTTTCATCAGTAATTGCCAAAGCCGTGCCAGCCGAAATATTTCTTTAAGTTTCAATTAGATATATCTTTAAGTGGCGCGTTAAGTTGCTTTGATGACGGTTTTTTGGCGTTGGCCTAGCAGGCCCGAAGGCAATTTTTTGCCGCTCTCATCTTTATTTGCGGTCGCTCTCCTCTAGTGGCCCGCAGTTGTACAAGCACGGCAATGTTGCGAAAATGCCGCGCGTTTCGCCCGTACATTACAGGAGTCTCTGTGGCACAGATCGGTCTCTTTTTCGGCAGTGACGAGGGTAATACCGAGTCGGTGGCATACCGTATCCAGCAACGCCTGGGCACAGATGTGGTGGATGTCTTTGATATCGCGGATGTGACGCAACTGGAGTTTGCGGAATACGATCAGATCATTCTGGGCATCTCCACCTGGGATTTCGGCCAGATCCAATCCGATTGGGAGGAGTTCTGGGGCGATATTGAACAGGTGCCTTTTGCCGGTAAAACCGTCGCTCTGTACGGTCTTGGCGACCAATTCGGTTATGGCGACTTTTTTCTCGACGCCATGGGTATGCTGCATGATGTGGTGGTGAAGAACGGTGCGCACATCGTCGGCCACTGGTCTACCGAAGGCTATGAATTCGATGCCTCTAAAGCGCAGATTCCAGGGGAAAATTTCTTTGTCGGTCTGGCACTTGATGAAGACCAACAACCCGAGCTGACGAAAGCGCGCCTGGACGAGTGGTGCGCGCAAATTCATCAGGCTTTCGGCCTGACCACTCCTCTGCATTCAGTCGACGACTGATGCCATGAATGCCCCCACCCCCGTCGCCAAAAACCCCGGCATAAAACGCCTTACCAAAGCGACGGGTTACTCCTTCAAAGGTCTGTGCTACGCCTTTCGCAGTGAAGCTGCGTTCCGACAGGAATCCATGGCGGCAGCCGTACTGATCCCCTTGGCCCTGTGGCTGGACGTGAGTTCGGCGGAGCGGATTCTGCTGGTGATCGCGGTGCTTCTGGTGCTTGTGGTGGAACTGCTCAATACCGCTATAGAAGCTGTGGTGGATCGCATTGGGGTGGAACATCACCTGCTGGCGGGTGCCGCGAAAGATGCGGGATCGGCCGCCGTATTTCTCAGTCTGCTTTTGTGCATTTTCACCTGGGTCACTATCCTGGTGGCGCTCTTCTGATCATGGGGAAATCCTTTCCTTGACTATTCTTATTTAAGCGGGCCTGTGCGCTCCGCCAAAAGCCCGACCGGCTGATCTCTTGTGCTATGCTCCGTGTCACCTGCGCTGCCGGAGTGTGGCCACTTCCTCAAATAATCATAAAAGGAGCGGATTTTGGACAGTAAACATTATGCGAACGTCAGCGAATTGTTACTGGACGCTTTTTCGCAGCATGCAAACCTGCCGGCTTTTACCTGCTTCGGGCATACCCTGACTTATGCCGACATCGATATTCTGAGCGCGCGCTTCGCCAGTTATCTGCAACACCATTCCGGTCTGAAACCCGGTGACCGCATCGCGATTCAACTGCCGAATGTTTTGCAATATCCGGTGGTTTTGTATGGCGCCATTCGCGCCGGTCTAGTGGTGGTCAATACCAATCCTCTGTACACCGCGCGCGAGTTGCTGCACCAATTAAAAGACAGTGGTGCCAAGGCACTGGTGGTGCTCGCCAATGTGGCGAATCACGCAGCGGAAATCCTGCCCCAGACGCAGGTGGAAAAAGTAATTTTGACGGAAATCGGCGATTTGCTGCCGACGCCGAAACGCCAGCTGATCAATTTCGTGGTTAAGCACGTCAAGAAAATGGTGCCGAGTTTTGAATTTCCCCAAGTGACGGGCATTCGCGAGGCACTCAAACTTGGCGAACAGCAACCGTATACGCCTGTGCCGGTGAACAGCGATACGCTGCTGGTGCTGCAATACACTGGCGGCACCACCGGTGTGGCCAAGGGCGCCATGTTGAGTCACGGGAATTTGTGCGCGAACGTGCAGCAGGTTCTCAACCACATGACCAAGTTGTTCAAAACCCAATCGCAAATAGTGGCGGTGGCGCTGCCGCTGTATCACATTTTTGCATTTAATATTCACGGCCTCTGCGCTGTTGCCCGCGGTGCTCACAACGTGCTTATCCCCAATCCGCGGGATTTGCCAGCCTTTGTCAAAGCCATCAAGCCGTACAAGGTTTCCTTGTTTGTAGCGGTAAATACGCTCTATAACGCGCTCTTGCGCTGCGAGGATTTCCGTAAACTGGATTTCTCCGAACTTAAAACCTCAGCCGGTGGAGGCATGGCGGTAACGGAAGATGTCGCCAAACACTGGTTGGAATTAACCGGCTGCGAAATTTGCGAAGGCTATGGTCTGACGGAAACGTCTCCGGTGTTGATTACCAATCCGGATAACGCCATCAAATCCGGGACCATCGGTACGCCGGTGCTCGGTACGGAAGTCAAAATTGCCAACGAACAGGGCGTCGATGTGCCGGACGGCGAACCGGGTGAGCTTTGGGCACGCGGCCCGCAGGTGATGTCCGGCTATTGGCAAAAGCCCGACGCGACCGCCGAGGTGCTGACTCCAGACGGCTGGTTCAAGACCGGCGATATCGCCATCCGCAGGCCTGATGGCTATTACAAAATTGTCGATCGCAAAAAAGACATGATTCTCGTGTCCGGTTTTAACGTGTATCCGAATGAAGTCGAGGATGTTGTCACCCAGCATCCGGACATCATCGAGGCGGCTGTGATCGGTGTACCCAGTCATGACTCTGGCGAAGCCGTGAAACTTTTTGTCGTTACCGGCGGAAAAACAGTGCCGGAAGAGGAAATTATTGCGTTCTGCCGGCAGCGGCTGACGGCCTACAAGGTTCCGAAAATTATTGAATATCGCGATAGCCTGCCCAAATCCAACGTCGGTAAAATTCTGCGTCGCGAACTGCGCGACCCGACACCGCACGCGTAAACGCTGTTTGCGGAAACGAAACTGCTTAAAAAGCGCGTAAAACAAATAGGAGATACACGTGGAAATTTCCGCGATTATTTTTTTAGTGCTCGCCGTTGCTATCGTCTACTTCGGCGCGAAGAGTGTGCCGCAGGGGCAGGAGTGGACAGTAGAGCGCTTTGGTCGTTACACCCGCACGCTGGGCCCAGGCTTTAACGTAATTCTGCCGTTGATTGATACCATCGGTCGCAAACAGATCGTTATGGAACAGGTTCTCGATGTGGATCCGCAGGAAGTGATCAGCTCTGATAACGCTATGGTGACCACCGATGCGGTGTGTTTTTTCCAGGTAATCGATGCGATGAAAGCGTCCTACGAGGTCAACAACCTGCACTCGGCGATGAAGAATCTGGTGATGACGAATATCCGCGCGGTGTTGGGCTCCATGGAGCTGGATGCAATGCTCTCCAACCGCGACCAGATTAATACCGCGGTACTCATCAAGGTCGATGAAGCGACCAGTCCTTGGGGCGTCAAAGTGACGCGCATCGAAATCAAAG
>JBQGED010000126.1:0-4068 GCA_052039425.1 Sphingobacterium griseoflavum
AGCAAAATGGCGGACGAACCGCTGCAATCGATAAAAAGATCCGCAGCTATTTCGCCGTTGTCTTTAGTCGCTATGGCCGCTATATCGCCATTTTCTTTGGTCGCGAACCGTACCACATGATCGCGAATATAGTCGACGCCGAGTCTCTGTGTGCAATGGCGTTTTAATAATTCAACAAATTTCCCCGCGTCCAGGTGATACGCATAATTGGCGGCACCGCCATATTCCGCCATGGTGATCAGCTTCGGCGCCACCCCGAAATCGCATAATCGGCTTTGAAAACTGGCAACTTCAGCAAATGGCAGATTCGAAAAATATTGTCGCCAGGCGGACAAAAATCGCCATGTCACTTTTTGATTGGGCAGCGTAAACGGATGGTAATAAACATCTTCGCTGGATTCGCTGCGCCAACCGATAAATTTGGAGCCTTGTTTAAAAGATGCATCACAACAACTCAAAAATTCGGTTTCCGACAAGCCAATTTTTTTTAAGGTTGTGCGCATGGTCGGCCAGGTGCCTTCGCCGACACCTATGGTGCTCACCTCCGGCGATTCCACCAGTGCAATCTGGATAGGCCTTTCCGAGCTCTGAAACCGCGCCGCAATAATACCGGCGGTCAGCCAACCCGCTGAGCCACCTCCGACTATCACTATTTTTTTGATCATAGCGAAAATTCCGCAATTTCGATCCGGCAAAAAAAAAGCCGCTGCGACAGCGGCTTTATGTACAAGCTACTTCAGCAACCTTTAAAAGGTTACACGAATACCAACTTGGTAGCGCGCGCCGAGGTCTTCCAGAGAATACATCTGAGCTTCGGATCGACCGTGTGAACGGGAATCTTCACCAGTGACATTCAAGCCCTCAAACGTCAGAGAGATCGACTCGTTCAGGTCGTAACCCGCGGAAAAGTCCACCTGGGCGTATTCCTCGATAAATTGAGGTTCGCTCGCACCGCTCATGGTGCGGCTGTTGAGATATTCGTCGCGCCAGTTATAGGCCAAACGCAAACGCCAAGGTCCTTTGTCATAGAAGCCGATCACGTTCGCGGAATCGCTTAAACCGATCATCGCGAACTGGCTGCCAGTCCGGTTGACATCGAAGCCCACGTCGGAATCAACCGCGGTGTAGTTTGCCTGAATACCGAATCCAGAATCGCCAAACCAATGCTGCACGGCCAATTCAAAGCCATCAATAACCGCGTCTTTATCGTTGACCGGTGTATTGGTGGCCCACAGCGCCAACGGATCCTCATCATTGGCATATACACTGGTGGACTCATTGGCGGGATCTTTTCCTTCCGTCAACAGCATCAGATTGTGGAACTCTTTTTCACTGATGCCGGGATTATCCTCCAGAATTTGCTGAGCTCTTGCCCCGCGACGGGGATCACGCAATCCGTACCAGGTAAGATTGTTGACAGTCACAGCACCGATGAAGTTGGAAACATCTTTCCTGAAGTAACCTGCGGAGACGTAGCTCAGCTCATCGTAGTACCACTCAACCGACAGATCGAAGTTTTTCGATTCCAGCGGCTTCAGGTTGGGATCACCCTGGGCGGCAGTCAACAAATAGGCGTTGACGATTTGAGTATCGGCGCGCAGATCATTGTACGCAGCCCGACCCATGGTCTCACTATAGGAAAGGCGAACAACCAAATTCTCCAAGGGTGCGATATCAAAATCGATATTCGGGAGGAAATTGTCGTAACTGCCTTGCCCACTCACAGGCTCGGCAGAGACCGTTGACAGCAGAGTGGCCCAGTCGTTGTCATCCTGCCACTCGAGGGCCACAGGCTGACGCACATTCGACACGGAAGACACATCGGTTTCTTCGTAACGCAAGCCGACCGCCAAATGCGCATCCAACCCACCGATTTCCATCGCTGCAGCAAAGTGCAGGAAGGCGCCGCTCACTTCCTCTTTAATTTCCCGCTGGGTGTTGACCACGCCGTTCAACTGGAATTTGCCATTCGGGAAATTATCGAAATTGCCTGCTTGAATCGCGTCGGTGTCACTCACGCGAGACAGGAAGTACATGTGCTCCATTTTTTCAACAATTTTGTTGAAGTCGCCCTGCATACCAAAATCCAGGAACCACGGATCGTTGGTGGTGCTGTCGAAATCCGGGAAACCGTCGCCGAAATTGCGGCCGCTCCAATAAAATGGCCAGTCGCTACCGAATTGATCCGGATCTACACCACCCCAGTTACCCATGGTAATGCGGGGAGAGGTACCGTCACCGCGCATGGTGGAGTTTTTGTCTTCACGGCGCTCTACACCAAAGCTGATTTTTGAATCGGTGAAAAATCCGAGATCGCCAAGATCATAATTACCAGCCAAACGCAGTTGCTGGATATCCGTGCTCTGTTCAACGTATTCAATGGTTCCCATAGCGCCACTGATATCGCCACCGTCGAGCCTGCCATTGCCGTTACCTTTGGCAGGATTTGAATCGTCAAATCGGATGCCCATGGTCGGGAATTTACGTCCGAAATCGGCATAGTTTTCGGTAACGATATTCGCGTTCAAACCCGCTTCTGGACGAAGTGCGTTATTGTTTGCGCGCGAGTCGTGGTAATCCGCTTCCAACGTCAACGCATCAGAGGCCTGATATTTCAGATTGAAGCCAAGCGAGTTGGTTTGGGTTTTGGCATTGAATTGCTGCTGAGCAAAGGAAACGTCTTTACCAGCAGTGCTACCGCCGTAGCTCTCTTGATAAATAATTGGCGTGCGAACAAGGTTGTCGTCGAAGTGAATGGCGTGGATCGCGCTGATGTTGTACCAAGTTGATTGCTGCGCGCGGCTCGCTTCCAGTTCGTTTTCAGAGAACAGGTAATCAACAGTCGCGGTCAGGTTTTCAACGGGTTCATATTGCAACGTCAACAGCGCATTTTTGCGCGTCCGGCTGTTATCTTCCAGAACGTAGCGCAAATCGCTGGGCATGTTGTACAGAGTTCCTGGAGCCGGCAGATTGGACACATCGACCGGTACTCGCTGCGTTGGATCGTTCAAATTCGCTTCCTGATAAGCATCAGGTACGCCATCGTTGTTGGTATCGACATGAAGAATTTTGCGGTAGTAAGGAATGACACCGTCATAAGTCAGCTGGCGGCCAGTTGCTTCATCGAATGTCGGGGCGCCCGCAACTTGCAGATTCCACTGGTTAACAAAGGCGCTGGAACGCGAGTTTTCACGCTTTTGATAAGCCGCAGCAAGAGAAACACCGAAATTGCCTTCTTCGTTCACCCAGCTTCCCAATCCAGAAAGTTCTGGTGTGATTTTGTCGCCACTCGCCCCATCACGTTCAACGGTGGTGTCGTGAATGGCTTTCGCGCCAAAAGACAAGCGGTTATCGCCCAAGTCGAGAGGTCTTACCGTTTTAATGTTAACGGTGGCACCCAAACCACCAGAGGGCAATTCCGCTTTACCGGTTTTATAAATTTCCACACCATTAACAACTTCAGATGCCAAGTTGGCAAAGTCGAATGCGCGGGAAGCGGTATCGTTCGCGGTACCGTCATTGGTAACAGATGGCATGGTGCGGCCATTTAGCAGAACCATGTTCAAGGAGGGATCAATACCGCGGACGGTAATTTTTTCACCTTCGCCATTGATACGGCTGATGGATACACCTGTGATTCGTTGCAGCGACTCAGCCAGGTTAGTATCCGGCATTTTGCCGATATCTTCTGCAGAAATTGCATCCACCACGCCGGCGGAATCGCGTTTGATATCCATGGCAGCCTCAAGACTTGCCCGAATACCAATTACCTGAACCTCTTCTAAGACTTTTCCACTTTCCTGCGCACTTGCTCCCAAACTAACGGCAAGCATGCAGGAAGAAATGCTGGAGGCCAGCAATTTCTTTTTGAACGAACTTGGTTTAGCTCCCATAGGTTTTCCTCAGCACTTTTGGCTTTTTTAGTTAAAAAAAATACACGCGACCGCACAGGTGCGGAACACATACGGTAACGCGATTCCTATGACGTCAGTGATGACGCATACAGAATTATGGCTTCGAATTTCAACCAGGAGGGATCGGTGACGAGAACAAAGTGCTTCCCCCTTA
>JBQGED010000127.1:0-10772 GCA_052039425.1 Sphingobacterium griseoflavum
GCCCCTAGGACACTAAGTCCGCAGCAGCTATCCCCGGCAAGACAGGAAAAGTGCGCGATTGTAGCCATCCCCCGCCGGCAAAACCATCGGCAGCTCTTTGATTGGTGCTTACACCCCCAATATTGAGGGGAAACCCACAGCGACTACACCAAACCGCCGGCACTATTACCATCACAACAAACGGGATGACAAAGAATCCGGCATGACGAAAAACCAGCATGACAAAAACAAGCAGAGACACGTGAATATGGCCGAACCCGCATTACTGCAACACCGCGACCTGGAGATCCGCCTGGACGCCAATCTGGCGCATTCCTTCCTGGCCGCACTGGAATTTCCCCTGCGCATTGAATTTCCCGAGGACGAGCTGGACGAGGAGCCGCTGGAGGTCAGCGAAGCCCATACCCCCGAAACCCCGGATGAGGTGCCCGTAGACGGTATCGAAGCCATAGTCGAAGACGTGCTGGTACAGCCGCTGGTGGACCATCTGGACAAAACCCACGCCCATCAGGCGAAACCGGCAAAGACAGCGGAAAAACGCTATCAGGTGCGGGTGCGTTCACTGGTGGTCACTCTGCCCGAGGCGCCGCACATGCATTTGGGCAATCCCGTGGAACTGCGCGATGTCGCTCTACAAGTGCAGGCAGAATTGAAAGTCGGCATCCGCCTGCTGGGCAAATGGCATTGGAAAAACACCTCGACGCAATTGGAATTTGCGGGCCGCAAAGCCAAGCTGCTGCTGCAGGCACAGGGTTCGCAATTATTGGCGCTGCCCGAGCTGGAAGACACGGACGTGGTGATGCGGCTGACGATTTGGAAGTGGCAATTAAAATGCAAATTCGGTGTGAGCCGTTGGATCAACCGGCAACTGGCCAAACGTGGACCTTTTCCGCTGGTGAATTTTGCCGATGTGCACGGCGGTCGGCAGATTCTCGGAAAAACTCCGGAATTTGCGATTCATTCCATCGTAGACGGCAGCGATTATTTGCAGATCAAAGCGGATATTGTGTGGAAATAACGCGGGAATAAACGGGGCTTGAGCAAAAAGCTTCATCCGCAACGCGGCGGATGAAGCCCGGAAGATTATCGACGTACTTCGCGGCAGAACACCGACAACATGGCGCTGTCATCCAGATAATCGATGGCGCCCACTTCAATTTTGATGATATCCAGACCGGTGCGGCTTTGCAGATCCTGCACCAGCTCTTCATAACGGTCCGGCTTGATCAATTCCACTTTGTCGTAAGTGACTTTTTTCTCGACAATGCGCGGCGCCAAGAATTTGGTTTCACCGATGGCCGCCAATATATTCACCAGTGCCAACAGCGCCGCCATTTCCCAATATTGCAGCTTAGCCACAGCGCACATTAATGATACGCCGATGGTGATAAACAAATAGGTCATCTCACGGATGGTGATAGGTTCGGTTCTGTAACGCAGCATGGCAAATACCGCAAACAGACCGAAGGCAAAGCCCATCGACAATTCGATGCCGGACAACAAATAGGTGACAAAGAAGACACCGTTGGTGAAGAGAAAAAAGCTGAATACCGCGTCGCGGTTAGGCGTTACACGAAAATAAATTCCGCGCAATAAAATCGTGGCGCCAACCAGCAAAATGGCATAACGCAGAAGAAAATCTAATGTCAGCATGAAGCATTCTCAAATGTGTTGATGGTACATGTGCGCTTGAGGCGATGGATTATAGGTTTAAACCGATTGTATTTGACGTTGTCCAGATAACCGGACAGCGCCAGCCCCATGCAATATTTACTAAAGCCACCAGGGCGCAAACGCAGATCTTTTGCCACCGCAAAAAATGGTGAGCTGCGATCCATACGCGCCTGTTTCAATTCCAATATGGCAAAATCCTTCTGCTGCAATGGCTCACGCCATGCCGGCAGAGGCTGATTGGAAATATTCAGGTCGATGGTCAGACGCTCGGCGCGTTCCTCACTGGCCAGGGCGATGCGATGATACTGATTATCCAAGGCTGGCACCAGACTTGTGATATTGGGGACCTGGTGCTTCTGCAGGAATTCTTGATGAACGGTGAGTCCATCATTAATTTGTTCGCGCAGCTTTATGCGATTTTTATCAGTGCGTCCTTTGTTGTTTTTAAATTTCACCTCAAGGAAACTGATTTCGCTGTCCACATAATTGCGCACACGCACTTTAAAGCGATTTTTTCGCCCGGTGCGATGCATGTTGTAAAACAGATAGTCCGGCGTATCGTAATAAACGCTGTGATAATGAAAACACCGTTTATCGCCAATCTCCAATATTGAAAACTCATCGCGCAACCGCGATAGCATTTCCGGCAGGCACTGCACCGGCACCACAAATTTGGTGTCCACCCGGTTCATCAAAGAAGCTTTATCCAGATCCTTAAGACCATGAGAATCAAAATCCCACAAAATATTATGAAGTGACGAGAAGGGCATCGTAGCACCTGTGTGTAATCGGCCTGGAATAGGCTCAGTTCACAAAAGAAAAAGTCGCCGCTATAAAGCGGCGACCGGAATCAAACAACTTTTTGATATCAGTTAGCGGCATCGAACGTCGGTCGATCCGTCCATACCCAGTTACCCGTGCCATTCGGCGAACGCGCGTAACTAAAATCGTTTTGCGCTTCACCAAAGGTCACCTGATCGGCAAACGCTTTGTCCGGATTTACCAGAAAGACCGTTTCGCCCGACGCGCTCAGCTTGAAGCTGGCGTGCAACCCGGGGGACGCGGCATCATCCGCCCACACTATGAGTGTGTCGCCCGCAGCGATTACGGTGCCGGCAGGGAAGGCCCAGCGTTGCAGATTGGTGTCTTCGTCAGTCAAATACCAGCCTGACAAATCCACCGGCTCAGATGAGTTGTTATACAACTCGATCCAATCGCTGTATTCACCGCTGTTATCCGCTACCGTGTTTTTGTTGGAAGGCATAAGCTCGTTGATTACCACCGGACTGCTCACTTGCTGAGCTGCCAACACTTGGTAAATGTACACATCATGCTCGGCGCCTTTCGGACTGTATGCCGCAGTGCCCGCTGAATTGTCCGCAATGGCTTCGATGTAATAGCGCACGAAGGTGCCTTTGGGGAACGCCGGAATGGTTGCGCGATAATTGCCGTTGCCGCTGGCGGTCATGGCCACCTTTTGGAAGTCGCCCATCAAACCAGTGCCGTAATACAGATTAACTGTGCGAATGCCGGTGTCACCACCCACCTGAGCTCGGATGTCAACGGATTGCGTGTCGGTGGGTCGCACTGAATCCTGGCCGCCGACAGAATCCGCGACGCCGCTGATGTTAATCGCCGGTGCGCGCACGTCCGAATGGTTTTGCAAGAATTGATAACGCGAAGTGAAGAAGCTCTTCAGCGTCTGCACACCTGCCGTGTATTGCTGGTAGGAGTACTGACGCACCGCATCGGGAGCCGCAATATAGGTATCGATCAATTGTGCGTACTGATCAATTTTCGCATTCGCGATGGTTGGGTTGAGGGCCTCTTCCATAATCGTGCGGTAGTGCGCGAGATAACGCTGACGCAATTCCGGAATATTCAACAGCACGTTGATCAGTGGGTATTTGGTGTCGGTGATTTTATGAAATGGCGCCCAGCTGGTGGCCGCCTGCGCGGACATTGCAGAATTACCGTCGTACTCAATCGGCACAATGCGTCCGGTTGCCACGTCGAAATAAACGTAATAATCCATGCCACCTTTATTGATGTAGCCGTCATCGTCCGTGAAGATATTTTCTGTGGCGACAAACCAGAGCGCCGCATCTATATCCATATATTGACTGAGCTCTTCAATCAGATAAGCAGGCGATGCCACACCCATGGTGTACGCCGCGTTCGCCAAATCCTGCCAGGGGTCATCAACCGATGAATATTTCAATGAGTAGGCATTTTCATAGGCGCTGCCTTGCGCACCCAAATTATTGAGTGAGGAAGTTCCGGCACCAAAAACGCTGCCGAAATCGAAGCCGCCACCGCCACCACCAAAGCCACCGCCCCCGAAGCCGCCACCGCCGAAGCCGCCACCGCCGAAGCCGCCACCGTTGGGTGACTCGGCACGCCAGCGCGTCACTTCTTTGTCCAAGAACCACTCTTTGGCGTGGTCCTTATTCAGTTTTTGAACCTTGGAATACACACCATAATTTTTGCCATTGATGACCAGATTTACGAAATTCGCTTTGGCGGAGGGAATATTTTTACGGCCCAGATTTGAGTAGAGGACCTCGCGCATTGCGGAGTGATCTTCGTAACCATTATTAAGCTTGAAGGTGTTGTAGCCGTTGATGTCCTGGCCATCGATTTGCCAGTCGAGCTCAATATCAAAAGATTTTTTCTCGTTGGCCATACTGTAGCTGGTCATGCCGCGATAACGCACCCCAACTTGCTGAAACGTTTTATCTTTGTAACGCAGGGTCGCGGCGATAGGCGTCTTACTGTTGTAGTTGTTGGACAACTGATTCAAATAATCGGACTGTGCGAAATCCAGATAAATGGTCTCCATCACAGACTCATCGAAGAATTTCGAGGTATAAAAGCCACCACGCTCCAATATTTGTGCGTCCGCAGTCACACGCATTTCCGCAGGTAAATCGACATTGACGTCAACCCCGACAGGGACACCGGACGATGAACTGCTCGAAGACGAACTGGATGAAGACGAACTGGATGATGATGTAGTACTGCTTGATGAAGACGAGCTGCTGCTGGAGCTGGACGAGCTGCTGGAAGAACTACTGGCTTCGCCATCTTGGTTGCCGCCGCCACAAGCCGTAAGCAAGGCCACACCTATCGCTAAAAGCGAAACGGAAAGTCGGCTCATTGGAAAATCCCCCTTTTGCCATTACCTGGCGGTTTCTTCTGATTAATAAATCTAATTTATAAAGCTACCTATTTGGGATCTTAATCCCCAAATCTGGGCATAGGTTATGTGAAAAGTGACAGATGCATGTCATTTTTTTGTCACAAATATGAAATATGTGATGGGTTACCACGCCCAGATGTGAACCACTAAAATGGTCAGAGCTTATATATGTGCTGGATTGGCGGAGGGAAGATGAAGATTTCAGGAGGGCAGCACAGGAGTGCTACCACCCCTGCGCTGAATTAATGCTCAGAGTTCGCGAACAAGAGTGTCGTATGCGGGAAAATCACTGCCCTCCCACCATTGCGCTTCGTATTCCTCTTTTAATTTCGCTGCGGTTTGGCGGTAGAGCAGCGACAATTCCGACGCATCTTCTGCGAGCTGAGCATCCTTGCCGTTGGCGAGACCGTGGAGAACGCCCAGCTCCTGTTTGACCAGGGGAATCAATAGCGACAAATCCGTGAGTGATAGCGACATGGTTTTTCCTTCCTTTTGGTGAGGTACTTGTTAATAAGCTAACGGAACGGGCATCAATTCCGGTGTTTAAGCGGGAGGGTTCTGCGACAAAAGCCGGCCGGCCACGCCCCAGTTCTCCCGTTTTACATCCTCGATAACCACAGTGATAACGTCCAGACTGCACCCGGTTATACGCGCAGTTTCGCGGCTCAGAACTTCCACTAGCTCCTGTTTCTGGGCGACCGAGCGGCCTTCCAGCATTTCAATACGGATAATCGGCATATTTGATCCTAATTATTCAATAAAAAACCCCGCTTAGCGCCGCCAGAAGGTCGGCAAAAACAGAGCAATCACGGTGAAATATTCAAGCCGGCCGAGAATCATGGCCACCGAGAGCACCCAGGTGCCGGCATCGCTGACAGGAATAAAGTTGCTGCCAACCGAGCCAAAGCCCGGCCCCAGCACATTTAAGCAGGCGGCAGCAGCGCTCAGCGCGGTCCAGAAATCCAATCCAGTCATCATCAGCAGCAGGCTGACCACCACACTGGAAAACGCGGCGATGGTCATAAACGCAATGGTGGCGCTGAGAATCGACGTGCTGACCGGCATTCCCTGATACTTCACATTAAAAATGCCTTTAGGATGGAGGAGACGCTTAAGCTCCAGGCCGATCAACTTAAAAGACAAAATATTGCGGATGATTTTATTGCCACCAGCGGTGGAACCGGCGCAGCCACCGAGATATCCCGCCACCACCAAAGTCAGGGCAACGGTGAGCGGCCATTCAACGTAATTACCGGCAGCGAAGCCAGTACTGGTGATAAACGAAATCAAGTGAAAGACACCTTGGTTGAGCGCGGTCAGCGGATGGTCGTAAACCCCGCTGTGCCATAGTTGCCACGCAATCATCAGCGAAAGGCCCGCAACGATCAGTAGAAAAGTCCTGGTTTCTTCATCGCGCCAGAAAATCCGCAGATCGCGGCTCTTCATCACTTTGAAGTGCAGAGCAAAACTGATGGCTCCGAGAATCATGAAAATGTCCGCGACCACCATGATCAACGGGCTGTCAAAGTGCGCGAGGCTGCTGTCGTATGGCGACATGCCGCCGGTTGAAACTGTGGTGAAGGCATGGGCGATAGCGTCGTAGACACTCATACCCGCAAGGAAATAGCTCAAGGCGCAAATGGCGGTGATAGCCACGTAGACAAACCACAAATAGTGCGCCGTGCTGGCAATGCGCGGCGACAATTTGTCGTCTTTTACCGGCCCCGGGGTTTCCGCCTTCAATAACTTCATGCCCCCGACATTGAGCATCGGCAACACCGCCACCACGAAAATCACCACCCCCAAACCACCCATCCACTGCAAAAATTGGCGATACATCAGAAACGAGCGCGGCATATGCTCCAGCCCGATCAAAATGGTCGCGCCGGTGGTGGTCATGGCGCTCACGGATTCGAATACCGCATCCGTTAACGAGACATCCGCAACATACAGAATTGGCACGGCGCCGAGAAAGCCCATGATGACCCAAGTAAATGTGGCAAACAAAAGCGCGTCCTTGAAGCCGATTTTCATGGTGACCGAGGAACGCGAGATCAGGAAGAAGCACAGCGCACAGGCCAGCATCATCATCGAAGGGGCTAAAAACACGGTTTTTTCGTGATCGTGGAACACGGTCCAGGAGAGCAAGGCGAACACTGCCTGCACCAGCCCCATAAATCCCACGGGAAAAGCCAACAGATAGAGCGTGGCTCGAAGATTGATCACGCGCGGAAATACTCCAGGATCATAACGCCGGGCATTATATACGCACCTGGAGCGATGGGTCCCGCCTGTGTGGCTACGAATACCCCGCGGCCGGCATTGTTATGTCACAGCTCCTCATTCACTCAATGAGTCGCTGTGACCGCCAGCAAACGGACTCAATGCGGATGGCGCGGCCGTTCAGACGCGTCAAGACTCAGCAGCGCATGCTCCAGCACCTCGTCCACAGTATCCACCGGAATAATGGTCAGGCCGGTTTTTACCTGCTCGGCGAGTTCAGGAATATCCTTTTCATTCTGCCGTGGAATCAGCACGGTTTTGATTCCCGCATTTAATGCCGCCAGGGTTTTTTCCTTCAAACCGCCGATGGGTAACACCAGTCCGCGCAGGGTGATTTCGCCGGTCATGCCCACTTCGTTATTCACCGGACGATCCGAAAACAGCGAGGCCAAGGCGGTGAACATGGCAACACCAGCGGAGGGGCCGTCTTTGGGAATGGCACCGGCAGGTACGTGCAGGTGGACATCATATTTACTGAAATCCTCCGGATTGATGCCGAGTTTTTCCGCGCGGCTGCGCACTAGACTTTCAGCGGCTTTCACGGATTCCTTCATCACGTCGCCCAATTGCCCCGTCAGAGTAAAACCGCCTTTGCCGGGAAAACGGATCGCCTCTATATGCAGCACCTCGCCGCCCACCGGGGTGTAGGCCAGACCGTTGACCACACCGGGAGCACTCTGGCGAATTTTTTTCTCGCTGGTAAAACGCACCGGGCCAAGGGCATCCTGCACCGCATTTTCATCAATAGTGGTTTTGTCGATGTCACCCCGGGCGATGTTCGCCGCCGTGGCACGCACCACTGAACCAATTTCCCGTTCGAGATTGCGCACACCCGCTTCGCGGGTGTAGCCGTCGATCACCAATTGCAACGCCTCAGGTGTCCATACACATTGTTCAGTTGTCACACCATTTTCCTGCAATTGCCGCGGAATCAAATAGCGCTCGGCAATATTGCGTTTTTCATCCGGTGTGTAACCGGCAAGACGAATCACTTCCATACGATCACGCAGCGGCGCGGGAACAGGTTCGATCATATTGGCGGTGGCGATAAAGACCACTTGGGATAAATCGAACGGCAAATCTAAATAGCGATCAACAAAGCTATTGTTTTGTCGTGGGTCGAGCACCTCCAGCAGCGCGCTCGCCGGATCGCCACGAAAATCCGCGCCCAATTTATCCAGCTCGTCCAGCATAATCACCGGGTTGCGCGTGCCAGCACGGCGCAACTCTTGAATAATCCGTCCTGGCATGGCTCCGATATAAGTGCGTCTGTGCCCGCGAATTTCCGCTTCATCCCTCGCGCCGCCCAAAGCAATGCGAATAAATTCTCGGCCCAAGGCAGTGGCAATAGATTGCCCAAGGCTGGTTTTACCCACACCGGGCGGGCCGAGAAAACATAAAATCGGACCGCGCCCGGTGGGATTTAATTTCCGCACGGCCAGATATTCGATAATGCGGCGTTTGATTTTCTCGATACCGTAATGATCGCGGTCGAGCACTTCCTGCGCGCGCTTCAGGTCCAACTGATCCTCGCTCATTTTTGACCATGGCAAGCTAGCGATGGTCTCCAGATAATCCACGATTACCGAATATTCCGGACTGGAGGGCGACAACTGCTGCAGGCGGCGCAATTCGCGGTCCGCCTGTTTTTGTGCAAGTTCGGGCAATTTCGCCTCGGCAATTTTGCTTTCAAGGTCTGCGACTTTGGAGTCGTTACCGTCGTCTTCACCCAATTCTTTTTGGATTGCGCGCAATTGTTCGCGCAAAAAAGCGCGGCGCTGCGCTTCCGTAAATTCGGTTTTGACATCTTCGCGCAATTTTGCTTGCAGATCGGTAATGTGCAGTTGCTCATGCAAAACTTTCTGCAGTCGATCAACCCGGCGCACCACCTGGGTTTCCTCCAAAAGAGCTTGCTTTTGTTCAAACGACAGCGCCAGATTGGCGGCGAGAAAATCCGTCAACAAGCCGGTATTAGCGATGGAAAAATTCTGCACCACCGGCTCGGCGTCTTTCGGAATGGATTCGGAATTGCGCACCAGGCGCAGCGCAGAGTCGCGCAAATTGCGCACCGCAGCCTGCCAATATTGATCTGAAGCGGGCGGTGATGACGATTCCAAACGCTGCACACTGACCTGCCAAAAGCCTTCGCGCTGATGCAGATGCTCCAGGCTAACGCGATCCTGCGCTTCCACTGCAAGAACGAGCGTCTCGTTGCGCCTCATCATCTGCATAACTTTGCCAATAGCGCCCACTCGATGCAGATCTTCAGGACCATTCGCATCGTCGCGCCCACTTTTAAGCGCAGTCAGCACTATCTGCCGCTGGCTGGGTAGCATTTCTTCAATTGCCGATGCTATTGCTGGATTTTCCACTGGAAGGGTCACAATCATACCGGGGAAAATAACGGTCTCCTGCAATGGCAAGAGGAGATAAATCGCATTTTCATCCACCGCGATATTGGATGCGGCGGATTTTGCGCCGGTACCGTCATGACTTTGTCCCGGTGCGGACTCCGCCGTTAAAAATTCTTTCGCCACGTCTGCCACCCCTATTTCAGTTGTAAACGGATCCAAACCAGGCCTTGCTGCGCAACCACTTCCGCAGTGCGCTCATCAATTTCCTCTGGCAACTCAATTTCACGCCAGAATTCCCCCTCTTCAATTTCCATCAGCGTGGTGCGATGACATTCGCTACCCGTGCGCTGACAGCGCAAATCCGGCCAGCGCCGCACACCAGAGACGGCCACCCTGCGCCCCCCGGCACTCACTTGGAGGTCACCTGGCGCCACGCCGGCCAGCTCTACGCAAATCTCGTAATGGCCTGGGTAGCGGTATACGTTCATCAACGGCTCCCAACCGCGTCGCTGCTGCACAAAGCGAAAATGCAGCGTCTGCATCTCCGTCACTATAGTGCCCATGCGGGTCACCATCTGATCGATACGCCGTCGTGACATGATCTATACACCTGTAATTGCAGGAAAAAGGCCCGCTTCGCCACCGGCAGACCCGCCAAACCTCATGGACCGGGCCGCGCTGCCGAAAGTTCGGGAAGCAGGAGCGGGAGAGGCGTTATGGCTAATGGATGGGAGCGCAGGGAGAGGAATTCAAGTAGCGCCGTCGAGCGGCACAGAGAGAAAAAGGGCTGGATCTAAAGACCCAGCTCTTTTAATACAGCTTCCTTTAATGCTTGGCATTCGGGACTGGAAGGTTTGCGCGGTTGCGGGAAAGGCACTTCAAAAATGGCCTGAATCCGCGTCGGGCGCGGTGCCAATACCACGATCCGATTGGCCAGATGAACCGCCTCTTCCACATCGTGAGTGATCAGGATAACCGTGTGGCGCTCCTCTTCAAGGATACGCAGCAACTCCGTGCGCATGCGCAGGTTCATCAATGCGTCCAGTGCGGAAAAAGGCTCGTCCATATATAAAATTTCCGGTTTGACCACCAGTGCGCGGGCGATCTCCGCACGCTTGAGCATGCCGCCGGATAATTCGTGGGGATAATGTTTTTCAAAGCCTTTGAGACCCACCAACGCCGCGTAGTGATCGGCGAGCTCCCGCTTTTTCACTTCGTCGGCACTGTGCAAACCAAACATTAAATTTTGTTGCACGGTG
>JBQGED010000128.1:0-1864 GCA_052039425.1 Sphingobacterium griseoflavum
TTGGTAATTTCAGGAACTTCCCGCGTTGGCATAATCCTCGCAATCTCATCCTCCGATGTATCCCTAAAAAGACAATTGCGGAAAGCAATTCAGGAGTTTTGATATGAAAAACCTACGCAAAACCCAATTGGCACTTGCCATTATGTTTACCGCCGGCTTTATGACTGGCTGTCAAAATACCTCCACCCGCGCCGAGGCTGAAGAAGCTGAGGTGGTGACTACGGAAACCCAGACTGAAACCGAATATTCGCTGAGCGAAGATTATCCGGCACTGCAGCCCAGCCGTGATCAATCCGCGCAGTACAGCGCAAATGAATCTCGCGCGCCACTCAGCGACGAAACCCTATTGTTTGCTTTCGATTCCGCAGACTTGAGCGATGACTCCAAAGGCGTTTTGGACGATCTCATCAGCAAATTGGAAGGTAGGGAGTCCGTAAAATCCGTCACCATTCGCGGCTATGCGGATGCCACCGGCCCTGAAGAATACAACGAGCATTTATCGCAACGGCGCGCCGAGAGCGTGCGCAATTATCTGCGCGATAAAGGCATACAAGCGGATAACTGGAATGTTGAAGCATTTGGTGAGGAAAATCCCGTCGCCTCAAATGACGATGAACGCGGCCGCAGTGAAAATCGTCGCGTGGTAGTGGAAATGTCTGCTGACAATGAAGGTCTGACCAGCAGCTATTCACCAGAATAAATTTATTGGCTTGAGCTTTGTAAAGGCGGCGTTAGGGCCGCCTTATTTTTACCTGAATTTTACGTGAACGTTTTGCCTGCTCTTTTTGCTCTATACCCTTTTAGCTGGAAAAAGCGCCTGTGGGTTAACGAACGGAATGCAGGGGCACAGACTTCTATGGTGCGTTGACTATCGGGATCTGCCGCGAGCAGATATACGGAGCGCACAGGAGTCGTTGGTTGATCTGGTTTCTCACCCTGCACATCATCTCGCTGATTTTCTGGTGCGCCTCGCTCTTATATCTGCCGGCGCTGATCGCCGGCATTCACTCGCGCAGCACCGCCATCAGTGAACCTAAACATAAATACGGCTCAGTGGCTCGTTTTGTCTTCACCACCGTTGCCACTCCCGCAGCGCTGCTCGCCATTATGTCCGGCACGGTGGTGTTTATGCTCAATCGCACCGTGGAAGTGTGGCTAATTGGCAAACTGACGCTGGTTACCGCACTGGCGGTGGCGCACACCTTGACGGGTTTGTTGTTGCTGCACACCCAGGACCGCAGCCAAAAACCCATTGCCGGCTGGTGCCGGATTCTCAATGTGGCTCTTTGGTGTTTGATGACGGCAATTGTGTGGACGGTGTTGGCCAAGCCGGCAGCGGAGGTGCTGCCGTGAAGCGGTCAATGTTTGTGGGAATGCTCCACGGCGATTTCGATATCCACACCGACCGCGCGCTCATACACCAATTGGCCACCGAGATAACTGGTGACGCCAATGAGCAGGCCGGTCAGGCCGGAAACGTACAAACCCCAGGGCCAGATGAGCGCATCCGGTTCGCCCCAGCGCAGCAGCCAGTTGAGAGACGCAAGAGACAGGAGCATGACCGCAAGGGTGGCATGGCACCAGGCGGTGATCAAACGGCGGATGCGCGCCACCGTGACCAGGTCGATCATACCGACAAAGCCGGACAGCCAGCCGCCGCAGGCGCCCACGCCGCTCAGCCACAAGCTCGCCCGCGCCCAGAAGAAATCGTCGGTGGCAAGATAAGCCACGTCCGCGCCGATCAACGCAATCAAGGCCGCAACCGGAAAGTGGATCAGCATGGGGTGGATGGGGTGCCGGCCGAGGGACATTTTGCTGATGATGGCTTCGTGTTCCATAAACATTCCTGGTCGCAATCATTGAT
>JBQGED010000129.1:0-13715 GCA_052039425.1 Sphingobacterium griseoflavum
ATGGAGCTGAACATCTACAGCAATATGGACCTCACCGACCGTGTTCACAAAGACGATATAGCCAGTATTCGTGAATATGTCACTCAGAGCATGAGCCATAAAACCGGCTTTCAGACGCAACTGCACTACAAAATGAAAAACGGTCAGTTCAGCGACGCTGTGCTGGAGGCAGAACCCATACTCGACGCCGACCAAAAAATGACAGGGTTGATTTTTTATCTAGGGGTCAATCATGTTCTCTGATTTCGGCAGGAGCGCCCGCATACATGTTTGACATGAATGCGCTCTCGCTGGAGTCCACCGAGGCTGTCTATGGTTTGGTTGCTTTTTTTATCATCAATGTGCTGATCCATCTCTTCTTGATCAACAAGATCTTTGAAGAGCGCAAGCGCAGCCGGGAATTGGCGAGGCACATAAAAGACGAGGATAAAATCATCCGCGATTTCCTCGAGAACCAGCACCAGGAAACCCGCAGCTACAACCGCCGTTTCGATAAACAAGTAGTTCTAGACAAGGAGGTGATCATTCTGCGCGCAGCTTATATGAAGCTCGAAGGCAACGCGCTTGCTTACAAAGCGGACACCACACCCTATTGGAATTACCTCAACGAGCAATTGCGCAAAGTCATCAACGCGGTAGCACCGCAGCTGCCCCCAAAAGAGCGCGACGCCGATGCATTGCAAAATAGAATCATGCTGCTGAAAGAGAAGATCCGGCTGATCCCTAGTAAAAACGGTGATCCTGGCATCAACGAAAAAAAAGAACGTATCGTCGCTATGCTGGACAATTTTGCTCAACAGAACAGCAATTCCACCGAAGACAAAACTCGCTTAAAAAAGCAGATCGAAAAAGTGGAGCATCTGATCCAATTGTTCGAGGATCCTGAATTTCGTCGGCAATATACCGCGCAAAAACGCCAGCAAGCCTACGTCGAAAGCAGCCATACGCATTTAAATGCACTGCAGGATAATCGACTGGCCAATGAAAACCATATACGCGCACTGGAAAACATTCTTGAAAAAAACCCATCGTCCGCAGCCTTAGAACAGGAATTACAGATTTTCAAAGATGAAAACAGCAAATTGAATCTCCATGTGGACCAGCTAAAAAAGGAGCTAAAGGAATTTGAAGAACGTTTAAACATTTCACCCACAGATACCGCCGACCGAAAAAAGACCAGGGATATGCTTGCGCTCTCCGACGACTTATTGTCCGCTAGCGAAAAAGAGATGGATCGGCTGCGCGATGTGATCAGCAATCAGCGCCACGCGATTACCGAAATGGAAGAAAGCCTGGAGCACTTGCAGCACCTAAATAGTTCGGAAACATCCGACCACCAGCAGCAGATGGATAAATTGCGCCGTTGCATTCAGGAATCAGAAGTCTGCATCGGCATGCTGGAGCAGGAATTGGGTGAGTTGAAACAGGATCTCGCCAGTATTCTCGACAGCCGCGATGAAAGCAGCATCACCCGAGCTGAGGTCGGGCAGCTCGACGCCGAATTCAACACTATTAAGGCGGATCTGGAAAAAGCGTTGGATCAAAATCGGCGCGGCGACGCCATCCTCGAATTTGTCCGGGAGGCGCTCAACGCGGCGTCTGTGGAAGATATTTCCCTGCTTGTGTATGAAAACATTGCCAGTCTTAAATGCGAGTCCAGCCTGGTCATCAAAGCGCCTGAGCGCATGATTGAGATGGCGCCGCAGAACAGTCTCGCCATGCGCGATAAAGTTCTGATCAACGCTATGCAAATCAACGAAATAAACCCAGGGCGGGACGGTCAGTTGGCATTTCGTTTTCTCAACATTGCCGGCCTGGTGCGCCCCGAATCGGGGCTGGAAATCGCCAGCTCGGACCAGAGCTATCTGCTTGAACTCCTTAAAATCGCGGACCGGATGATCGGGCAGGTGGCGCTGAATCAGCGGGCCAAGGCGTCGTTCAAAGTGTTGGATAACGCCATCAATTCCATCAAACAGACCTCCTACGAACTCGATCAACTTTTGGATGAATCCGCAAAAAAAACCAAAAAGCTGGTCAGTGGCAATTTCGGCCATGTGCAGGACATCGCCCGCACCAAGGGGCTTGGGGCCAGTCATATTGCCTCATTTAACGCCCTGGAACAGGAAACACTAAAACAGCTGGACGCCGAAAATGCCATACGTTTAAAGCTGCGCAAGCAGTTTTTGGCACTGCTGAACCAGCTGGAAAACAGCGGCTGAACGCACAGATACAAATTAAATTCAGCGGTGATATTGACTCCTGCCCCCGCTGGCCCAAACTTACCCGCATTCGCCTTTCGGTCTCTTGCATGTCCCGCACCGCCT
Source organism: Sphingobacterium griseoflavum (assembly GCA_052039425.1). Lineage (GTDB taxonomy): Bacteria > Pseudomonadota > Gammaproteobacteria > Pseudomonadales > Cellvibrionaceae > UBA5868. Next base: position 2,325 of record JBQGED010000129.1, read on the forward strand.
CCACCACCACAGTGTTTCTCAGCGTCCGCATAGTCGGTGCGCTGGCGTTTCTGTTGGTATGCGGCGCAGCGTTCTTGGGTGGCGCGCAGAAGCCTGCGCATGCACAAGGTTTCTGGCACGCTGGACACCAAGCCCCTCTGATCAATGTCACAGCCTATCCCAAGGACTTTCAACGCAGTGAATCGCGCCGGTATTTTTGGGGCGAAGGTGACGATCAGCCGGACCAGCTCTTGGCCTTGGAAGCCTATCCCCACCCAAGACTCAGTCAAGGTTTGCACAATCAGGTCGCCCCCTCCAGAGGCGAAGCGCTACCTCTTGAATCCCGTTACCGTCTGCAACCTCCTCGCGCACCACCCTTGGCGTAATCCTTCCGTCACACCTTAATTACCGCAACAAGGCGGTCCGCGCATTCGCGGCGTTTGGCAGAGCCATCGTCGTGCGCGTTATGACATTTCACGAGGATTACTCATGCGTTCCCTACTTGCCCGGGCTGTGGTGTACAGCCTGTTTATTCTGCTGGGCCTGCTCAGTGCCCTGCCCAATGTTTTGCCCGATTCGGTTTTACAGAAGCTGCCGTCCTGGTACACGGCCAATACCATCACCCTTGGACTTGACCTGCGCGGCGGTTCTCACCTGTTGCTGGAGGTCGATACCCAAAGCCTTCTTCAGGAGAAAAATCAGGATCTCGCTGACCAGATCGTGGCCAAGCTGCGCGAGGCCCGCCTGTTTCACAATCGCCCGGAAGTCACCACCGAGCGGGTGGCTGTGACCATCACCAATCCCGCCGATATGAGTCGGCTGCGTGAGCTGGTGCGGCCGCTGCTGGAGAGCGCCAGCAAAAATGGCCGAGGCTATCGCCTTGATGAGCAGGGTCAGACTCTCGCTATCAACCCCACCAAGGAATTCGTGCAGACGCTGCAACAGGACGCGGTGGAGCGCAGCCTGGAAGTGGTGCGCCGGCGCCTCAACGAAACCGGCCTGGTCGACCCCACCATTACCCGCCAAGGTAGCGACGGAGTGCTGGTGCAATTGCCCGGCGTGGATGATCCGGGATATATCCGTCAGCTGCTCGGCACCACCGCCAAGATGACATTTCACCTGGTCGCCGACGGCACCTCCCGCAGTCAAACCCGCATTATCACCCTGCCGGGGGAAACCTCCACCGAGCGCTATCAACTGGAGGCGAGAGTCGCACTGGAAGGAAGGCATATCAGCGACGCGCAGTTGGGTTTTCATCAAAATACCCGTGAGCCGGTGGTGAACTTCAAGCTCGATACCGAAGGCGCGAGGCGTTTTGCTGACATCACCACCAACAATATCGGACGGCCCTTCGCGATAGTGCTGGACGGCAAGGTGATCACCGCGCCGGTCATCCGCAGCGCCATCACTGGTGGCAGCGGCGAAATCAGCGGTAATTTCACTTCCGCCAGCGCCAATGATCTGGCCCTGCTGCTGCGCGCCGGTGCCCTGCCGGCACCGCTGAAGGTGATCGAAGAGCGTACTGTGGGACCTGATCTTGGCAGCGACTCCATTGCCATGGGCATCAGCACCGGGATTCTCGGCGCCGTTCTGGTATTTGGGTTTATGGTAGGCATTTACGGACGCTGGGGCCTGATCGCCTGTACCGGACTCGCCATCAACATCGGCTTGGTATTCGGTATCCTCAGCCTGTTCGGGGCGACCCTGACCCTACCCGGCATCGCTGGTTTCATCCTGAGCATCGGCATGGCGGTGGACGCCAATATCCTCATCAACGAACGCATCCGCGAAGAAACCGCCAATGGCCGCAGCGCCTACGGCGCCCTGGATGCCGGATTCAAACGCGCTTACAGCACCATCCTCGACTCCAACGTCACCTCGCTGATCGCGATCAGTCTGCTGTTTCTCTTCGGTAGCGGGCCAGTACGCGGTTTCGCGGTCACCATGGCGGTGGGGTTGTTGATTTCCATGTTTACCGCGATCGCGGTAACCCGCGTATTGATGGAGTGGCGGGTGCGCAAACTCCACAACCAGCCGCTGCAGATCTCCGGCATCAAGTTGCTCGATCGCATCAGCAATCGCCCCATCAACTTTATGCGCGGGCGCTTCGCTGGCCCGTTGGTGTCCATCATGTTGTCCCTGGCTTCTGTGGCCCTGTTCATCAAACCGGGCATGGAATACGGCATCGACTTCAGTGGCGGCAGTGTGGTGGAAGTGCGCGCACCCGCGACTTCCGTGGAACAACTGCGCGACGGTTTGCGCCAACAGGGCCTCAGCAACGCCGCCATTCAGGAATTTGGTGAAGCCGGCGGCTATCTGATCCGCCTGCCCGCGCAAACCGCCGAACAGGTGGCTAGCGGCGCCCAAGTTGAAGCTTTGAAAAACGCAGTGAAAAACATGAGTTCCGAAGCGGAGTTTCCGCGGGTGGAAACCGTGGGGCCCAAAGTCAGCGGCACTTTTGGGGACGCCACTATCCTCGCCATTTTGCTGGCAGGCGCGGGCATGCTGGTGTACTTGTGGATCCGCTTTGAATCGCATTTCGCCGTTGGCGCAACCATCACTCTCGCCCTGGATCTGACCAAAACCATCGGCTTTTTTGTGCTGGCAGGAGTGGAGTTCAACCTCACCGCCGTCGCCGCCCTGCTCGCTCTGATTGGTTATTCGGTCAATGACAAAGTCGTGGTCTTCGACCGTATGCGCGAATACCTGCGCGCGACACCGGACAAGCCTCTGGCGGAGGTGCTGAACGAAAGTATTACCTCCACTCTCACCCGCACGGTGTTCACCTCTGTCACCACCTTCCTCGCCATTCTGCCTATGGCCATGGCCGGCGGTGACGCGGTAGCGAGCTTCGCCCTGCCGATGCTGTTCGGCATAGTCGTGGGCACCAGCTCCTCGATATTTATCGCCGCTCCTATTGTTCTGTTGCTCGGCGAACGGCGCCTGCGCAAAGGCTTGGCACAATTGCGCCCCGACGCGGAACAGTTGCGCCGTGAACTGGAAGAAATGCCCTGAGCCCACGCCCGCAGTAACGCGGGCGGTACACCCTCATATTGGAGACTTATATGTTTGATTGGTTGGCAAGCCCGGAGGCCTGGGTGGCCCTGGCAACTCTGACTGCACTGGAAATCGTGCTCGGCATCGACAACATCATTTTTATTTCGATTCTGGTGGGCCGACTCCCGGCGCACCAGCGTGACGTCGCCCGCCGCGTTGGACTGGCGCTGGCCATGCTCACCCGCTTAGCCCTGCTGTTCTCTCTCGCCTGGGTGATGGGCTTGACCGATCCGCTGTTCAGCGTGTTGGGCGAGGAGATCTCCGGGCGCGACATCATTCTGATCGGCGGCGGTCTGTTCCTGCTAGCCAAAGCCACTCATGAGATTCACAACAGCCTGGAAGGTGTGGAAGAGCACGAGCGCGCGGTAGTGGCGCCCAACCTGATCATGGTGTTGGTGCAGATCGCCATTTTGGACATCGTCTTTTCCCTTGATTCCGTCATCACGGCGGTGGGACTGGCCGACCATGTGTCCGTTATGGCGATCGCCATCATCATTGCGGTGGGGGTGATGTTGTTTGCCGCCAAGCCGATAGGCGAATTTGTCGACACCCATCCCACCATCAAGATTCTGGCGTTATCGTTCCTGGTGGTAGTGGGCTTGACTTTGATGGTCGAAGGTTTTGACGTGCATGTGCCCAAAGGCTATATCTACTTTGCTATGGCGTTCTCGCTCGGTGTCGAAATGCTCAACATCCGCATGCGCACCAAGCGGGCGCCCGTGAAGCTGCACAACAATCTGCGCGACTAGTGATATGCGCGTTTAGGAGGAGGCCGGCTCGGATCCCAAGGTGCCGGCAACCCCTTCGACCGGTCGGCTTTGCCGATAGAGGATGCTGGCGCGCAGGTGTTTGATGCGCTGTCCCACATCGCGGTAGCGAAAGCGCCGCCGACGCAGCTCCCGCAACGCCGCCAAAGATTCCTCCAGCTCCCCTCGCTCCTCATAACGCGTGGCGATCCTGTAAAAAAGCTCCAGCGTCGCCGGCGTGGTGCGGCAATTGCGCACATTCTTTAGCGCGTCTTCGAGGTTTCCGTCATCCACCGCCCTGTCCGCCAGTGCCAAACAGGACTGATCAGCGCGCTGCGCGACCCGATCCCATTCCTGACGCTGCAGGCGCCAGATCAACATAGCGGCGCAACCACCGATACCAAATAACAGCAAATCACCCACCGGCAGCCAAAATCCGCCAAATATCTGTCCCGTCACTTGCGCCGCAGCCACGCCAACCAAGACAAAACTGGTGACGCCGACGACCCAACGCATCGGCATATTAGGTAACAGAGCCAAGATGTAGATCGCGAGACCGGCGAGCAGCGCTTTCTGCGCTAGGCTCCACCACGCCGGTTCGAACAGAAACGCGCGGTCGCCCAGAGATGCGATCACCTGAGCCGATTGTTCCAGCGTGGCACTGCCGTCGCGTCCGAGCAGAATCCAGCCTGACAAGGTGTTGCCGGCCAATGCCGCGCCAAGGGTGATCTGCCTCATGGAGGTGCGAATGCCGGAATAGGCGCCATAAACCGGCACGACTTCCGCCGTAACAGAGGTGCGAATCTGCTCTGCGCCCAGGTTAAAACCCCGATCCCTGCGCCAATTCAAAACCTTGGTCATATTTTCCGGGCTGTGCAGGTTTTCACTCGCCGCCCAGAACTGCAGCGGGAACATGGGAATCACTTTATCTCCCTCCAGGGAGGCCAGCCGTCGCGCCTGACGAGGCGCACTGTCAATCGGGAAATATTGCAGTAGTGGGCTAACCACCTGGCTCGGAAGAGGCGCCGGCCAGGGCCACAACCAGTCGCGCACGAATTGTGGATATTGGGGAAAACTCTCCTGCACCGGAATGCGCCGGTAAAAATGCGAGCTTTGATCCATCAGTCCAAGCACCAGACGCTTTGAGGTCAGTACCTGCGTCAAACCTTCGCGCCGCGCCAATACATTGTTGGCGTCCTGATATAAATGATCGCGGGTCCTGCGGCCCTGCTGAATCTCCTGCAGCAGACTTTCCGCAACCGGTTGCACCATCACCAACGGCTGCTCCAGCACCATCCCCACCAGGGCATCCTCATCCATATGGGCAAGCAGCTGTTCGAGACTGCCCGCTCCCGCAAGATCTACCAACCAGCGCTCGTATTCGATATCGGGTACGTGAATCACGGTGATTTGCGTCTGCGGCTGGGGCAGATCGCTGATATGCAAGGCGAGGCGGAACAGATAGGTCTGCACCTTATCCCGGAGATCAAGGGCCGGTTGCGGCAATGGTCCACGGGCCAGCAGCCACACGGCTGAGACTAGCACCAGGGAGCGCAAAGAAAAGAGGCTGAGGAAAAATTGTGTCAGGCGGTGCACGCAAAAGGTCCGGTTGGCTACCGGCCCACTCTAGGGGGCCGGCGAATCTAACACAACCTTTGCGCGCCTGACGCACTGCGGCAGAAGCAACTGGAAGAGGAAAAGGTGACGCCGATCAACAGCGCGCGTCGCCCTTCACAGAAATAGTTTTAACGCTGGCGTTTTCCACCGGGAAACCCTGCAACATTGCCGTCAGCATCTCATCAAACACCACCGTCAAGACGCCGCAACGACCTTGGCTCGCCCCGGAAACCTCATAGACACGCTGGCCTCCCTCGCGATTCTGCTCGATCACCAACTGCACATGGCGGAGGAATTCTTGGCGGCGCTGGTCATCGACGATCACCACATTCGTGCCGAAGTAGCGCGAGCGCCCTACCCCCCAGCCGGTAGTGAACATAGGCCCGGAGCGGTCCGACTCCGCCGATTCCACGCCGTAATCCAGCAGAGCCAATAACTCCGCCGCGTCCGCCTCAACAACCTGAAAACCCAGTTCGGTCAGCGCCTTCTCCACCTGGGTGCGGTACCAGGCAAACTCTAGGGATTTATTGAGATCCGCCCGCAGGGCCTGCACTGCGATGGTACTGCCCGATGCCACATCCTCCGGCGCACGGAAAGTGTTCACTCTTGTCGCCACCACGCTGCTGCACCCACTCAGCAACAGTAGCAACACTGGAATACTGCCGCGCTTCACCGCAGCTCTGAATTGCTCAATCACCGCCGAGAATCTTGTCATAGGTCACCTAATGCTTGCCCTGAAGGGTTTCCACCAATTCGTGGAATTTGACTTTGTTGGGCTGATTTAGCTCCATCAGGATCTGGTGAGCCTCAAGCACCCGTGCCTTGACCGCCGATTCGTCATCAAGATTTTCCACCAGCGGCTGAGTACCGCTGAACGGCAGCTTGGCGTCGGATACCAGTTCAAAGATGTCTTCGAACCCCATCGAAACGAGCAGGCGTTGAATGCTGGGACTGGATGTCACCACCACCGGATTGCCGTGACCCAGCTCGCGGGCGCCTATGGAGATCTTGGCCATCAGGCCGAGGGTGGTGCTGTCGATGCCCTCCGCTTCACGGAGATCGAAGACCACGGTCTTGAAATTGTCCTCACCAAACATGGTGGCAATGAATTGATCAAAGGAAATACACAGGGTGAGGCGCACATCGCCCACCAACTTAATGACGTAGGTACCGTCGTGTTCCGCTACAAAAATATGGCCGGAACTCATGACACATCACCACCTGAATCTGGGCCTGCCGAGTTTAGGGTGAGAACCGCAATATCGTCAGGCATATCTTTCAGTTTATCCAGTCCCAAGCCGGACCAAATAGCCTCCAAATCACCGGTAGTGCTTTTCATTAAATCCAGCAAACACTGTTCTTTGCCGATCAAATCGGGCGGAGGCAGCACTTCGAGAATACCGTCGGAGAAAACCATCAGAGAAAATTTTTCCGGCAAGGTGGCCTGAAAAACCTCCCAGGTAGCGTCCTTGAAAATACCTACGGGCTTGCCCTTGCCTTCGAGAAACCGCGCTTCGCCGTCCACCACCAGTACTGGCAGCGGCAAATGACCGCCGAGCACATAACGCATTTCCCGTGTGTAGGTATCGAGAATGCCGACAAAACAGGTGAGATGGCAGCCGAACTTCGAGAGCATCAACTCGTGGTTGATCGTCGACATCCACTCCGCCGCGTCGATCTGGAAATCATCCTGCTGGTGAAAAATCCGCCGTTCACGAATGATGCGCCGCACCAATTGTTTCAGCCATACGGTGACAAACGCTGAGGACGCCCCGTGGCCGGAAATATCAGTGAGATAAAACGAAAGATAACGCTTGTTGATCAGACCGTAATCGATGAAATCCCCGCTTAGATAAAGCGAAGGCACTATTTTATGGGCCACAGTAATATCACCGTAGCGCGCTGGCGTGGGCGGCAACAAATTGATCTGCACTTGCCGGCCGGCTTGCTGATCGCGCTCCAGCACACGCACGTACTCACGCAGATCACGGTTGGCTTTTTCCAGCTCGCGGCGGTAGCGCTGATTTTCGCGTTGGAGATCGAGCACGGAGAGGGCTTTGTTGATTGAATGGGTCAGCACTTCCATGTCCACCAGAGGTTTGATGAGGTAATCGGCCGCACCCAGTCGCAGAGCTTCCGCGACATCCGCCACCATCCCCATCCCTGAGATCACAATGACCGGAATATCCGGGTCTACCTCTTTAACCATTTTCAGCAAGCTCAAACCATCCAGGTCCGGCATGCGCAAGTCGGTGAGAACAAGATCAGGCTTGTGTTTGCGGAACCAAGCTATTCCACCGCTGCCATTAGGCTCGTCGTGCACCCTATACCCGCTATCCTCCAGGTAGGCCACTATGCTTTGACGGACCAGAATATCGTCATCAATCACCAGTAACTGGCGGCCCGGCTCGGTCATTCATCACCCGATTTTTTCGGCTTGGTTATTAGAAATGTAAGCTCGCTGAAGCGAAAATACACTAACCTTTAAATGGGTACCACGCAACCCGCCGCGCCAGGTGACCTCCGTCCCCCGTTCAGTGTAGGGGCGTCAGTGCCCTACAGCAGCGGCCTCAGCCAAACGCGGCTGGACGCAATCAATAATAAGATAGGTGGACATATGAATCTCGCCAACCGCAATTACGAGGAAAAGCGCAGTTTTATTCGTATGAAAGTCAATACGCTGGTGGATGTGAAACTCGATCAGCAACGCCAATTGACAGGTGTCTGTCACAACCTCAGCGGCGGCGGTATGTTGATTTCAATTCCCGAATCACTGCCTCTGGGGTCGGAATTGGAAGTGACCCTTAGCTCCCACCATGGCCACAGCCCCATGCTCAGGGCGCGCACCAAGGTGAGCCGGGTGCAACCGGAAGTACCGCAGCAGAACTGCCATCTAGGTCTCGAAATACTTTCACTGCTGGACTAAGCGTCTCAAAGCGCGTCAGAAATCATCATCGAAGTCTTCGAGCTCACTACCGAAGTCATCTTCCACCTTGCCGTCTTTCACCAAATATTCGCGGCGCTGCAGATACGCTTCGCGAATAAAGACATAGCGATCGCCGGACATCAGCTTCTCCGCCTCCAGCAAACCGGCGCGAGTCTGCACGACATACAGAGCCTTGAGGCCGTAACGCACTTCTTTGTTATCGATGTAGCTCGTCGGGTCCATAAACCAATCCGCCGGCATCGCAACGGTATCAGTCATGGTGGCGGGGCCGAGGAAAGGCAACACCACGTAGGGTCCCTGCGATACACCCCAATAGGACAAAGTCTGCCCGAAGGATTCCGAATCCAGTTTGGGCAGGCCGGCATAGCGCGCCACATCAAACAGCCCACCTACACCCACCGTGGTATTGATTAGCAGGCGGCCGGTGCTGTTGCCGGCTTTGCCCCATTTCCATTGCAGGGCGTTGTTCAGGGCGTTTGGCACTTCCGCGACATTGTCAAAAAAGTTGGATACCCCGGTTTCGACAAAATCAGGCGTGACAAATCGGTAACCCTGAGCGACGGGCTTGAGAAAGAAACGATCAAGGGTGTCGTTGAAGACGAAGACTTTGCGGTTGAAACCTTCCCACGGATCTTTCGGCGGAATGACGGACTCGCCTGAATCCACTGAATCCACATCCTTCTGCGGATTGGCAGTACAGGCTGCCAGGGCCACGACTAACATCAATGAAAGGGGCTTCCACATGAGTCCCGCAATTTTCATAGCTCATTCCCAATGCATGGCAAAATTGAGCGGCATTTTATACGTAAAGGCGGCGGAAAACCTATGTGTCATGGCGCTTTCGCTGCGAGCCCGCGCCCATTAAGCTATGCGCCCGAATTTTGACCGAGATGACTCATGCACGAGCGCGACTGGCGTTTCTGTCTCGCCCCCATGATGGATTGGAGCGACCGGCATTGCCGCTACTTCTGGCGTCTGCTCACCCGGCGGGCACGCCTCTATACGGAAATGGTGACTACCGGCGCGATTCTGCGCGGCGATCGCGACCGTTTCCTGCGCTTCCACCCGAGTGAACAACCCCTCGCCCTGCAGCTTGGCGGCAGTGACCCCCAGGCGCTGGCGGAGTGCGCGCGCATTGCCGAGGACTACGGCTACGACGAGGTGAACCTCAACTGCGGTTGTCCCAGTGATCGGGTGCAGGAGGGCCGCATAGGCGCATGTCTGATGGCGGAGCCTGAGCTGGTGGCGGACTGCGTCGCCGCCATGCGCGCCGCCGTCACTATTCCCGTCACCGTCAAACACCGCACTGGTATTGACGATCTGGATACCGAGGAACATCTCCACCGCTTTATTGCCACAATCGCGCAAACTGGCTGCAACATTTTTATCGTGCATGCCCGCAAAGCCTGGCTGAAGGGGCTGAGTCCGAAGGAAAATCGCGAAATTCCTCCGTTGCTGTACGAGCGGGTATTCGATCTCAAACAACACTTTCCGCAGTTCACCATTGTCATCAACGGCGGCATTACGAGCATCGCGGCAAGTCAGGGGCTGTTGCAGCATGTTGATGGCGTTATGGTCGGGCGCGAGGCTTATCACAACCCGTTTTTGCTCGCCGAGGTCGACCGGGAAATTTATGGCGAACCGACAGAGCCTTTCAGCCGGGACGACATATTGGACGCATTTATTCCCTACTGTGAGGAGCAAATTGCCCGAGGGGCGCGTCTCAATCATATGGCGCGGCATGTTCTAGGGCTGTATATGGGGCAACCTGGCGGTAAACGCTTCCGCCGGTTTTTGAGTGAAAACGGCCATCGCGCCGACGCTCCGGCGGCGCTGCTGCGCGAAGCAAAAAATCACATGAACTCTGCCGGAAGCTGACTTGTCTAGAGTGCGGACCCAGGCGGATAATGTGCGACTTTTCAACAGGGGGTGCTATGAGCAACAAACTTGAACAACTGAAATCCTACTCCGATGTTGTGGCCGATACCGGCGATATTGAAGCCATCCGCCGCTACAAACCTCTCGACGCCACCACCAACCCCTCGCTCCTCTTCAAAGCCGCGCAGATGCCGCAATACGCAGCGCTGGTGAAAGACGCCCTGGGCAGCACATCCTCCATCGCCGACGCCAGCGACAAGCTCGCCGTCGCCATCGGCTGCGAAATCCTGAAAATCGTACCCGGCAAAGTCTCTACAGAAGTAGATGCGCGCCTGTCTTTCGACACTCAGGCTTCCATTGCCAAGGCGCACCGTTTGATCGAGCTGTATGAAGCCGCCGGCGTCAGCAAAGACCGCGTATTGATCAAAGTTGCTTCCACTTGGGAAGGCATTAAAGCCGCCGAGAAGCTGGAAAAAGAAGGCATTAATTGCAACCTGACTCTGCTGTTCAGCTTCAACCAGGCCGCCGCTTGCGCCGATGCAGGCGTGTTCCTGATCTCGCCTTTCGTCGGTCGCATCCTCGATTGGTACAAAGCCAATACCGACAAAAAAGAATACGCACCACTGGAAGATCCGGGCGTCGTTTCAGTCACCCGCATCTACAACTACTACAAACAGCACGGCTACAACACAGTCGTTATGGGCGCGAGCTTCCGCAATATCGGCGAAATCGAAGCCCTGGCCGGCTGCGACCGTCTGACTATCAGCCCACAACTGCTGGGCGAACTGGAAGCTGATCAAGGCAAACTGGAGCGCGTATTGAGCGCGTCCAATACCGGCGCTGCCATCGATAAAATCCGCGAAAACGAAGCGCAATTCCGCCTGGGTCTTAACGAGGACGCCATGGCCACGGAAAAACTGGCGCAGGGTATTCGAGGTTTTGTTGCCGATCAGGTCGGTCTGGAAAAATATCTCAGCAATTACAACCGTTAATCGGTTTCGGGGCAGGGATGCTCCTATCCGCTTACACCATCACCCCCGCTCCCGGAGGTCATCATGCTTGCCCGCATTCGCGACTTTTTTCAAACGCAATTGCAGTTTGCCCCCTCCCAGCCTTTGGATTTAAAAAAGAAACTCCTCGCCTGCGCCGCTCTGCTCATCGAAGTGG
>JBQGED010000130.1:0-3945 GCA_052039425.1 Sphingobacterium griseoflavum
GGTGAGGTGTCCGAGGGGTCGAAGGAGCACGCCTGGAACGTGGGTAAGGCGACAGGCGTCGAGGGTTCGAATCCCTCCCGCACCGCCAAATACAAACCGCCCCGGTCAGGGGCTTTGTTTTTGGCGGTGAGGGAGGGATTCGAACCCTCGAAGCCTTTCGACTTACACACTTTCCAGGCGTGCTCCTTCGACCACTCGGACACCTCACCAAATTCTTTGCGATTAGGAGGGCTCTTTAAACCCCACCCCATCGAAGGCGGCAAACTTTACACAAGTCATAAGGTGATAGCAATCGCTACACCTGATTTTTTTACCTGGCGGGGCGGTGCTTCCCGCGAGTTGCATGGGGCAAAAGCCCTGCATAGGAAATTGATGGCGCTGCAGGCAAATACCACATCCAGGAACTGTTTCTGGACCTCAAACTAAAGAAGTAAACTTCAGCCCGGTGGATGGACTTTGCATTGCAAACGTCGTTTAATGCACCGTCTGATAACAATAAGATAATTGTGGTTACGACCCTTGTATCTAGAGGTCAAACCAACAGCAAGTCAGTGAAAACGTTTCAAAAAATATGATAAACCCAGGCCGCGCCGAGCCGCTGCCTGCGGCATAGGTTTTGCCAGCAAAGAGCGAATGAAACAAGGCTTCATGACAAAAACAAGGTGTATGTATGAGTGACGCCTCTGGCAAAAAATCAGAGGATACCCAGGATTTTTCTCTACGACAGCACGATATTCGTGCCCTGATCTGCCTAGCGGCGGCAGGCACAGTGCTGGCGCAAATCAAATGGCAGCAAATCGACTGGCTGATGGTTGGCATCACCGCCGGCGTTTTCCTTTACACGTTCATAAGCTATTGGTTTATCAAGCGCAGAGCGATCAATCAAAACAAGGCATTTGATCGCTTTATGACGGTCGACGCCGCAGTTATCGGGGTAGTCCTGAGTTTTTCGGACTTCAACCTGTTGCCGACCATTCTGTTTATCACCATGGTGCAGTTCAACAGCCTGATTAACGGCGGCATTCGCAAATGGGCGATCGATAACACGGCAATGATCGTCGGTATAGTGCTGAGTTTTTTCGCGCGGGAGCCGCAGTGGGTTTTCTCAGACAAGCTTGAGATCAGCAGCATCAGCTTGATTGGTATTTTTACTTATTTTTGCGCTTACGCTCTTTACGCTCACAAAAAGATCCTCAAGATGGAGATGCACATCAAGAAGCTCTCCAATGAGCTCACCATGAATAAACTGCTGGCGTACAAGCTGTCACGTTACGTGACGCCCACAGTTTGGAAAGCGATTAATGATGGCCGCGAACGAGCACTGACCACACAGCGTAAACGTATCACCGTCTTCTTTTCCGATATCGAGGGATTCAGCGGTCTAGCGGAAGAGCTTGACGATAAAGTGCTTACGGATTTGCTCAATATGTACCTGGAGGAAATGGCCCGCATCGCAACCAAACACAAAGGTACGATCGACAAATTCATTGGCGATGCATTGATGGTGATCTTTGGGGATTCGCAAAGTGAAGGCGTAAAGGCTGACTGTTTGCGGGCGGTGTCCATGGCCATCGAGATGCGCAAAAAAATGAAGGAATTGCAGCATCGCTGGTATAACCAAGGTATCAAACAACCGCTGCGGATCCGCATGGGTATCAATACCGGGTTCTGCACCGTGGGCACCTTCGGCACTACCGGTTATCGGGACTACACCGTTCTGGGCGCCAACGTAAACCTCGCCTCCCGCTTGGAAGCGGCGGCCGATCCCGGCGAAATTTTGCTGTCCCATGACTCCTACACGCTCGTAAAAGATGTGGTCATATGCCGCGACAAAGGCGAAATCACTTTTAAGGGATTAAGCGCGAGGAAGGTTTACCAAGTGGTCGATTTCCGCAAAGACCTTGGCAAGGATCAGAGCTGGTTTGAAGACAATACCGACGGTTTTTCCATGCACTTGGATCTGGAGAAAATTCGCAATTACGACAAGGAGCGAATTTTGGAAACCCTGCACAAGGCAGCGGATCGTTTGCGGGAAAAGATCATCAAGTGATGGCGTCGCCGCACTCTATTGACGCGGCGCCAGCCAGATCGGCAACTCCATAGGCTCAGAGCTGCGGAACGGGTTAATATCCAGCCCGCCCCGGCGAGTATAACGGGCGTAAACCCAAAGGCTTTCCGGCCGTCCTATCGCCGCTAAATCGGTAAAGATCCTCTCCACACAGTTTTCATGAAAGTCTTGGTGCCGGCGATAGGAAATCAGATAGCGCAGCAGGCTTTCCGGCTTCATCCCCCTACCCCGCCAGCCAATCCAGATGGAAGCCCAATCGGGCTGGCCGGTAACTGGACAATTGCTTTTCAACAGGTGGCTGCACCATACGCCATCAAAATGCTCCTCCGCGAGAATCAGTAGACCCGGATCGGGCGCAGAAGCAGGCTCGCCTAAAGGCAATTCATCCAACAATACCGACTCAGGCAGATGAGCCTGCCGGCGAACGGCAAATTCGGGTAAATCAAATAATCTGACCGACACAGGCGCACCTGCCATCACTGACAGATCCTTGCTCAACACAGAACTTAATTCATCGCACGAGGCGATTTCCGTTTGATTAAACGAGTTCAAGTAATACTTGAACGATTTTGATTCAATCAGGTTGGCGCTGTCGGACGGAATAATAAACTCACCAATTGCTACCGCTGGCTTGCCACCAGGAGATAACCAACTCAACTCGTATGCGGTCCACAGATCCGCCCCGAAAAATTCTTTTCTAGCCAGATTTTGACGCGAAAGATCTCGGGGGATGGGCTGCAGCAGGCTGGCGTCATAATGTTCGACGTAAACTTGCTGCTGGCCGAGCTTCAACTCACTCATTGGGTCACGCATTTTTCACCTCACGAACGCAACTTGCGCCCTTTTTCCAGCAGGTACCAGGCAAGAAGAAAAGCGCTCACCAGCATCGCCGCAATACCGCCGATTGCCAAATTCACATCAACGTCAGACACTCCGAGAAACCCGTACCGAAACGCGTTCACCATATATAGAATGGGATTGAACTGAGAAACCCCCTGCCAAAACTCCGGCAACATGCTGATGGAATAAAAAACTCCACCAAAATAGGTGAGCGGCGTCAGGATAAACGTTGGAATAATAGAAACATCGTCATAGGAATTAGCGAATATCGCATTAATTAATCCAGCGATGGAAAACAAGGACGATGTCAGCAGTATCACCAATGTGGTGAGCCAGGGGTTTTCAATAATGAAGTTGGTGAAAAATGTCGAAACAAAAGTCACTATCGCGCCGACTACCAAACCGCGCAAAACCCCTCCGGCCGCATATCCGAGGAGAATCACATAGCTGGGCGTCGGGCTTACCAAAAGCTCTTCGATACTGCGATGAAATTTCGCACTAAAAAATGAAGATGCCACATTGGCGTAGGAGTTATTGATAACCGCCATCATCACCAATCCCGGCACAACAAACGACATATAATCGAAGCCGCCCATTTGGCCGATGCGCTCGCCAATCAAATGCCCAAAAATGACGAAGTACAACCCCATAGTGATTACCGGGGGAATGAGCGTCTGCACCCAGATGCGCACAAAACGCGTTACCTCTTTGCGTAAAATGGTGCGGAAGGCAATCCACTGCTGAACGATGGTCACAGCACACCTCCCGCATCGCCGCGTTTTTCGTGATTTTGCACCAGCGTCACGAACAATTCTTCCAGCCGATTGACTTTGTTGCGCATACTGACCACCGCAATATTTTGTGCGGCGAGCTGCGCAAATAGATCATTGAGCGGCCGCCCTTTCTCCACTTCGACCTCAAGGCTGTGCGGATCACGCAGACGCAACTGATAATTCACCACAGGCGGACACTCCGAGAGGTCCTCGCTCACGTCCAGCACAAATACTTCTCGATTCAACTGCTTCAACAGTTTTTTC
>JBQGED010000131.1:0-3958 GCA_052039425.1 Sphingobacterium griseoflavum
TCTTCTCACCAGGGAACATACTTTTCAGCGAAAACATCAGTCACACCAGGGTTTGCGGCTGCGGCGGCCGGACCCGGGCGAGGAAACACCAGTCTTCACCGATACGGCGCACATCCTCGATTTCCAGTTGTACCGCCTCCGCCATAAATGACAGCGGCAGGTCGAACAGCGGCCGGGCGCTGCTGCCCAATAATTTGGGCGCCGCATAGATAATCAGTTCATCAATCAAACCGGCGCGCAGAAAGCTACCGGACAGCGTTGGTCCCGCCTCCACCAATACTTCATTACAGCCGCGTTCCGCCAATTTGCCCACCAAAGCGTTCAAATCCACCGCGCCGGCGGTGCTGGGCATACCCCAGATTTCCGCGCCGATCTGCGGCCGATTAAATGCGCAGGTGGCAATGGCGGTTGTGCCGGACATACGCAACAGACGCGCTTCCGGCGGGGTGCGCAGGCGGCTGTCCACCACAACCCGCAGGGGCTGGCGGGGATTTTCGCCAAAGGCGGGATCGCGCACCGTCAGCGCAGGATCATCTTTCAATACCGACGTTATGCCGGTGACTATGGCGCAGGAGCGGGCGCGCCACTGCTGCACATCCGCCCGCGCTGGTTCACCCGTAATCCAAAAGCTTTCGCCGGACGCCATGGCGGTGCGGCCATCGAGACTCATCGCCAGTTTGCAGCGAATCCAGGGTCGGCCCACTGTCATGCGTTGAATAAAGCCGGGATTTAATGCGCGCACCTGGGTTTCCAGCACAGGGCCGCGCACCCGTACTCCGGCAGCCCGCAAACGCTCCAACCCCTGACCGCTCACGCGCGGGTTCGGGTCTTCCATGCCGAACACCACTTCTGCCACCCCGGCGGTAATCAGCGCTTCCGTGCAGGGACCTGTGCGGCCATGGTGGTTGCAGGGTTCCAAGGTGACATAGGCTATGGCGCCGCGTGTGGCATCACCGGCTTGCTGCAAAGCCGCTACTTCGGCATGGGCTTCGCCGGCCTTGCGGTGAAATCCCTCGGCGATGAGGTTTCCATCGGCATCAACGAGTACGCATCCCACTCTGGGATTCGGCGTAGTGGTATTCAGTCCCTGCAGCGCCAGCTCGCAGGCGCGCTGCATCCACCTTTCATCTGCAGCGGTATACCCGCTCATCATTCCGGATCCTGTTCGAGATTATCGAGGGCCTGGCGGAATTCGCTAATGTCCTGAAAGCTCCGGTAAACCGAAGCGAAGCGCACATAAGCCACGCCGTCCAGCCCGCGCAGCGCTTCCATCACCTTCTCCCCTACATAGCGTGATTTCACTTCACGCTCACCTGTGGCCTGGAGAGCTTGTTTGATGGAATTGATGGTGGCTTCATTGCGCTCGACGCTGACCGGGCGTTTTTCCAACGCTTTCAGCAGGCCGTGGCGCAGTTTTGCTTCATCGAAAGGTTCGCGGGTGCCGTCGCTTTTAATAAAGCGCGGCATCAGCAGCTCTGCCCCCTCGCAGGTGGTGTAGCGCTCATGGCAGCTCAGTCACTCACGCCGGCGGCGCACCTGGCCGCCGTCTGCCACCAGACGGGAATCGATCACCTTGGTGTCGGCTTGGTTGCAGAACGGGCAGTGCACGCAAAGAGGCTCCTGAATGGCGCCGCTCCGTGGCGTGGACAGGGAAAAAAAGCGGCGGGCCAAGCCCGCCTTTTATATCGCAATGATGGGACCCGTGGTTCCCGGCTTACTTGCCGTACACCGGGAACTTGGCGCAGATCGCCAGCACTTTTTCTTTTACCGCCGGAATCACCTGGGCTGAGGTGCCATTTTCCAGGCTGGCCAGCACATCGCACATCCAGTTCGCCAAGTCGCGACACTCCGCTTCTTTGAAGCCGCGAGTAGTGATGGCCGGAGTACCGACGCGCAGACCGCTGGTAACGAAAGGTGAACGCGGATCGTTCGGCACCGCATTTTTGTTAACGGTGATATTGGCGTTACCCAGCGCTTCATCGGCGTCTTTGCCGCTGTAATCTTTGCCGATCAGGTCGAGCAGCATCAGGTGGTTCTCGGTGCCGCCGGAGACGATCTTGATACCGCGCTCAATAAAGGTAGCCGCCATCACCTTGGCGTTTTTCACCACTTGCTGCTGATAGCTTTTGAAGTCGGGGCTCATGGCTTCCTTGAAGCTCACCGCCTTGGCGGCGATGACGTGCATCAAAGGACCGCCCTGGCCACCCGGAAATACGGCGGACTGGAGTTTTTTCTCGATCTCTTCATTGGCCTTGGCCAGGATGATGCCGCCGCGCGGACCGCGCAGAGTTTTGTGCGTGGTGGAAGTCGTGACATCGGCGATTTTAACCGGTGACGGATAAACGCCTGCGGCAACCAAACCTGCCACGTGAGCCATGTCCACCAGCAGATAAGCGCCGACTTCGTCAGCGATATCGCGGAATTTCTGCCAGTCCATAACCTGACTGTAGGCGGAGAAGCCGGCGACGATCATTTTGGGCTTGTGCTCGCGCGCCAAGCGGGCGATTTCTTCATAGTCCAGCAATCCGGTCTCGGGATTGAGTCCGTACTGCACCGCGTTGTACATCTTGCCGGAGAAATTCACTTTGGCACCGTGGGTAAGGTGACCGCCGTGAGCCAGGCTCATGCCCAGTACGGTATCGCCCGGATTCAACAGCGCTTGGTAAACGGCGGAATTGGCCTGTGAGCCAGAGTGAGGCTGGACGTTGGCATAGTCAGCGCCAAACAGCTCTTTAACGCGTTCAATCGCCAGCGCTTCCGCTTTATCGACGTATTCACAGCCGCCGTAATAGCGCTTGCTGGGATAACCTTCCGCGTATTTGTTGGTGAGCTTGGTGCCCTGCGCGACCATGACGAGGGGGCTAGCATAGTTTTCCGAGGCGATCAGCTCGATATGCTCCTCCTGGCGGAGGCTCTCGCTCTCAATGGCTTGCCACAGCTCCGGATCGAACTGGGCCAGGGTCAGGGTCTTGTCAAACATGGGAATCCTCAAACGGGTCAGGCAAACGAAGGGGCGAGATTGTACACCAAAAGGTCAGAGAGGCCGACATTCTCCCCACGCCTATAAACCCTCAATCCCAATCGCCCCTCCTCCCCTTCAGTTGAAATCCCCCCTACTCAGGGCTAATCTGCGCGGCGTTGTCTCCACCCCCTCCTTTTTAGAGGTCTGCCTCATGGCACAATACGTTTACACCATGAACCGGGTTGGCAAAATCGTGCCGCCCAAACGCGAAATTCTGAAAGACATATCTCTGTCTTTTTTCCCCGGCGCCAAAATTGGTGTGCTCGGCCTCAACGGCTCGGGTAAATCCACTCTGCTGAAAATCATGGCCGGTCTGGACCAGGATATTCAAGGCGAAGCCCGCCCCATGCCGGGAATCAAAATCGGTTACCTGCCACAGGAGCCGCAGCTCAACCCCAATAAAAATGTTCGTGGCAACGTGGAAGAAGGTGTTCAGGAAGCGGTGGATGCGCTGGCGGAGCTGGACAAGGTCTACGCCGCCTACGCCGAACCGGATGCGGATTTTGACGCGCTGGCCAAACGCCAGGGTCAGCTCGAAGACATCATCCAAGCCTGGGATGCCCACAACCTCAACCACACTCTGGAAGTCGCTGCCGACGCTCTGCGCCTGCCGCCCTGGGATGCGGACATCAACAAACTCTCCGGCGGTGAAAAACGCCGCGTCGCCCTATGCCGCCTGCTGCTGTCGCGCCCCGACATGCTGCTGCTCGACGAACCGACCAACCACTTGGACGCCGAATCCGTGTATTGGCTGGAGCAGTTCCTGGTGAGCTTCCCCGGCACCGTGGTGGCCATCACCCACGACCGCTACTTCCTCGATAACGCCGCCGGCTGGATTCTGGAACTCGACCGCGGTCGCGGCATTCCTTACGAGGGCAACTACTCCTCCTGGCTGGAGCAAAAAGAGCAGCGTTTAGAGCAGGAAGCCCGCGGCGA
>JBQGED010000132.1:0-6970 GCA_052039425.1 Sphingobacterium griseoflavum
ACAATATTTTCGATTTATCGCCGCGTTACCCCGATGGGCTCTCCGGTGACCTTGGAGGATTTTCTGCAACCCGGCCGCGCCCAGGTCGCCGCCGGTTACATTATTTATGGCTCCTCCACCATGCTGGTGTACTCCACCGGACAGGGTGTCAACGGCTTTACCTACGAGCCGTCCCTCGGACTTTTTTGTCTGTCCCACCCGAATATGCGATATCCGCGCGGTGGTGCGATTTATTCCATCAACGAAGGGTTTTATAGCCACTTTCCCGAGGGCGTAAAAAAATACATTAAATACTGTCAGGAGGAGGACCCGGCGACGCGGCGGCCGTACAGCTCGCGTTATATCGGGTCGCTGGTGGCGGATTTTCACCGCAATTTAATTCAGGGCGGGGTTTATCTCTATCCCACCTCAAGCCGCTACCCCGAAGGCAAATTGCGCCTGCTGTATGAATGCAATCCCATGGCTTTTATCGCGGAGCAGGCCGGCGGCAAAGCACTGATCGGAGCCGGTAACCCAGTTTTGAACTGCCAGCCGAAATCACTGCATCAACGCACGGCTTTGTATCTCGGCTCGGCGGATATGGTCGATAAGGTGGAGGAGTTTCTTCGCCACCACAGTTGAGCGACCTCCCCTCCAACCTCTTCTGCAGTCCCGTGGGACTGCAGAGTCAAATATTTGACAAATCAAACGATAAGCGCTCGCCAACTCAAATTCGTGATGACAATCACGAAAAGGGCCTAGGTTTTGCTGCTATATAGCAAAAAAAAGCAAATATGACGGCAAATAAAAATAATCATATTAATTGACTATTTCGTCACAGTTTGATTTCCGCCGAATTGACCCCCCTGGGTCGCTATGGTGATATGCGGGCTGGCGATGATTTAACGCCGCCGATTTTCAAGGCGTTCCCAAGGTTAGAACCGGGCGAAAAAATCGGCATGAAATATAAAAACAAGATGTGATTCCGGCGAAACGTAGGCTAAGGCAATGGCGCATAAAAGCGTTTCTTCTGCGCGTGTACATAACGAGTTGCATTCGCGACTCCGTGCAAGCGCACCTGTTCCAATCCGGCTACCCACATGGGTGCCGCGAATTCCGCATACCCGGATCGGCAAACACACAGAGGTAAGGCGCACGAGCAAAACAGGATTCGCGATGAATCAGAATTTACCGGCGCCACAGCAACCCTCAAGCAGTGCACACACAGCAATGTACGCAACCGCCAAGTTTTATCGCAATGCAGCGCTTATATTTGCCGCGCTCCTCCTGATCACTCTAACCATCTGGAACTTTTGTTTCGAGAAAACTTTTTTAATTGATCGCTTGTTACCGGCAGCCAAAAGCGTGATGCCCTGGGTGCCGGACGCCACTTCCGATGCGGACAACGGCGGACTTTCGATTATTCGCCTAAATGAATCGGCGCAAAGCCTGGATTACACCTTTACCGTCTCCAGTAACGTCGCCTACAGTCATGCCTCCGTCGGCATGAATTTCTGGGCGGAAAATTCGGCGCTGGTCGACCTGTCGAAATATGACGTACTGCGTTTTGACGTGAAATGTACTCCGCGCAACGTGTTGAGCTTCACAGCGCGCACCCTCGATAAACCATTAACCGCGCTGAGCGGCGCGCCGGCCTACCGGATTCCCACGTACTTTTTTGCTTGTGAAGAAGAGTGGACGCCCGTTGAGATCGATTTAAAGCATCTGGAAATTCCCGAGTGGTGGCTCAACCTGCACAAAATTCCGCTGTCGGACCGCAGTTACGATATGGCCCATGTATCCGGCTTCACTTTTGGAATTTCCGTGCAAAGCCCGCGGGATATTGCCTCTTCAGTAAAAATCGTCGAATTGGAACTGGCCGGTCGAGACTGGCGTTACGCCTATGGCTTCGCGATTTTTGCCAGCATTATCTGGCTGGGATTTGCCTTCTGGTTTTTCAAAAAACACGCTCAGGTACTGGTCACCGATCTGCAGGAAAAAATGCAAAAGGACAGACCTCTGATTGCCTATCAACAGCTGTCTGTAGAGCCCCATAAAGACAAAGAAAAAAGTGCGGTGCTGCGCTACATGGCGACCGAATACGCCAATCCCGATATCAGCCTTGACACCGCCATTACGGCCATTGGCATCAATCGGGCAAAAATGAACAACATTTTAAAAGATGAAATCGGCCTGACATTTAGTGCGTACCTAAATAAGCTGCGCCTGACCGAAGCTGCGCGCTTGCTCGCGGAAAAGCCGGAAGCCAATGTCGCCGAGATTGCATTCTCGGTCGGCTACAACAATGTGTCTTACTTCAATAAACTCTTCAAAAACGAATACGGCTGCTCGCCGAAAACCTTTAAATCGGTTTACCCGACGAACAATGGCGATGCGCACGAAGACGATAAAAGTGACTGAATTGGCGCAGCCAATAAACCTGCATCACACATCCATCGGCTCAAAAATTCTGCTCAACCCACATCATAAATTTTCGCACGGCAATTTTTTTGCCTTGACCTTTAGAATTCCCATGCATATAGGAATAAATAGCGATCTTCCCTAGAAGTCTCCGCTATTTAATAAATCGAAAAACTGATTCAATTATTCGCGTTTTTTAACCATCCCCTCTTTAAGTTCCTATATTGCCCCCACTAGACGGTGTAATTTAAAGGTGCTGGTTATACAGCGCACCAACTGAATAAATGTGAATAAAAATCAGGTCGGCTAGTGATGCAGCGTGTTGTAAGAGTTTCCCCCGAACCTTCGACGCCACTTTGCCCACGTGTACCGCCCCTTGGACGCTGCCGTCTGCTGATAGAAAGAGAAACAAAATGGCGGAGAGCGCCCATGGGAATATTTGCACCATATACGGTGACACCAAAATATGCATCGGACTAGCAAAAAAATTAATCATAAAAATTTATGAAAATTAAAGGTTTGCTGCGATTTCGTTGAATCGAAAAACCGCTTTTTAAGCAGCAAATTGCGACAGATATCGCACTGAACAGCGCTTTTTGTAACTACCATCAAATGAGTTCGATATTCGAAGCGCCGTAGTAGCGAATACAAGAAGAATGATCTAGCCGCAGATTTTTAAGCGGTTTTGTTGCGGGCTTCAGGCTGTCCGCAACGACAATGGGAGTGAAGAAGGTAGAAACCGTCTCAAAATCGGTTGCGCAAGCATTTTGAGACATCCTCCAGATACCTTACAGGGATTAACCGACAACTTACCGGGATAACACATGCGTACAAAATTATTCGTTCCCCTACTCTGTTGGGTAATTTCTCTCACTGGCTGCGGTGGCGCCGGAGAGGAAACCTCCAGCAGCTCATCATCATCGAGCAGCTCATCGAGCAGTTCCTCCAGCAGCTCCGGTGTCCCCGTTTCAAATTTGGAGAAATGGAATTTTATTCTAGGCATTAATGTGGGGGGCGCCTCGTTCCGGGATGCCAAGGGTTTGACCTTTGAGGCGGACCAATATTTTACCGGCGGCACCGCCCAGGTGGTGACCAATCAAATTACCGGGACACAACAACAGGCGCTCTTCCAATCCGAGCGCTGGGGCAATTTGAATTACGAAATCCCAGTTGGCTCGGGGCGCTACAAGGTCAAATTGAAATTCGTCGAAATGTTCTGGGATGCCAATGACTCCCGCATTATCGACGTCGCCGTGGAAGGCCAGATGCTGGCGCAAAATCTGGACATTCACGCGAAATCCGGCAAATTTTCCGCCTATGAAATCGAGTCACCAGAGATTGCCGTAAACGATGGTTCGCTGTCCATCAGGGTCACCGCTAGCAAAGATAACGGCACCCTTTCCGGTATCGAAATTTACGCTGACAGAGATAACGCAATGGCGTTTTCCGACAGCACGGTCACCAGCGGTGAAGGCATCTATAACGCCTCCTGCTCGCAGTGCCACGGTCCCTCTGGCGACGGCAATGGCATATTTCCCTCGCTCATCAAATCCCAATGCAAAACCTGCGGCTCGGCGTCCGCGCTGATCAACAAAATTTCCATGACCATGCCTGTCGGTGGGGATCGCTGCACCGGTGACTGCGCCCGCAGCGTGGCGGGTTTTATTCTGTATGCCTTTAATGATGACGCCCCGGGCACTGCGGATTGCCAAGTGAAATCTACTCCCGTGCGCCGTCTTACCCGGTTTGAATACAACAATACCCTGTTGCATTTATTGGGTGACAGCACCCGCCCTGGCAACGATTTGCCGAGTGAGGAAATTGGCAACGGCTTCGGCAACGACGCGAACTCCATGTCGGTATCGTCTTTCCTGGCAGAGCAATACAGCAAAGTGTCCGAGGGTATCGCCGAGCGCGTGGTGAATAATCAATCCCAATGGCAGGCTTTGCATTCCTGCGTGCAGACAGTGCAGAGCAGCAACCAGCAATCCTGCGCAGATCAGATTATCGACCGCCTGCTGCCTCGCGCATTTCGCCGCGCGGTCACCAGCACCGAAGCGCAGGCCTACAAAGATTTGCAGCGCGGTCTGATGCAGAGCGGCAGCAATTTCAAAAAATCCATCTCCGGTGTTATCGAAGCGATTTTGCAAGCGCCGGATTTTCTCTACCGCGTGGAAAAAGGGGTGATGGTCAATGGTCGCCTGAAACCGACGGATTATGAAATGGCATCGCGCCTGTCCTATTTCTTCTGGGGCAGCATGCCGGATGACGAGCTGCTACAGGCAGCAGCAAACGGTCAGCTGTCTACGCCTGAGCAAGTTAAAGCACAGGCGGAGCGCCTGCTTGCGCATGAGCGCAGCCGCAATATGATCCGCTATTTCTTTGATGCGTATTTACCGATTTCCTCGCTGAATCACCTGGAACGTGATCCGGCGACGTTTCCGCACTTTAATGCGCTGATTGGTTCATTAATGCGTGAAGAAACCCAGACCTTTTTGGAGCACCATATTTTTGATGGCCCTGGTGATTGGGCATCTGCGCTGACCGCGCCCTACACCTTTATGAATGAAACCCTCGCCAAGTTTTACGGCATCAGCGGCATTTATGGCGATGCATTTCAAGAGGTGCCGATGGATACCAGTAAACGGCTGGGCGTGTTGACCCATGCAGGCATAATGGCGGGGACAACACACTCCGGCCACACCAATCCCGTGGTGCGCGGCGCTTATGTTATGAAAAAATTATTGTGCGTGAATATTCCATTGCCCACCGGCGATATTCTCGAGCAGATCAAACCACCAGATCCAAGTTCCGGTTTAACCGGGCGCGATCGCTACAGCCAGCACTCGAAAGATCCGGTGTGCAAAACCTGTCACGACAAAATGGATCCCGTCGGTTTGGTATTCGAAAACTACGATCCGGTTGGTCTCTACCGCACTCATGAAAATAATGTGCAGATCGATGCGAGCGGCGGACTGCCAGGCACCGATATCCGCGTAAATAACGCGGTGGCACTGGTGCAAGCCATTGCCGACGATCCGCGCACCCACCAGTGTTTTGCGTATAACTGGGCAAATTTCGCTTACGGCAAAACCATTGGTGCAAGTGAGTCCTGCGTTAAAGAGGAGGTGACGACCAATTTTGCTGAAAAAGGCTACGACATTCGCACGCTGCTCGTGGACCTGACCCAAACCGATGCGTTCCTGCATTTACCTTCTGACCACCGGCAATAACGAGTTCTTGGGAGCTGATATGAAAAAGAAACTCAACTTAACCCGTCGCTCGGTTTTACGTGGTGCAGGTACTATCGCAGTGGCACTGCCATGGCTGGAAATCATGGCGCCAACCAAGGCGTATTCTCAGGAATACAATCTCGCCAAGCGCTTTTTGACGGTGTACACCCCAGGCGGCACCGTGCGGGATAAATGGGCGAGCTCCGGGTCGGAATTCAGTTTTAATTTCGGGCCGATCCTGCAGCCGTTGAATTCGCTGAAAAGCAAGATATTGATTCCCCACGGACTCGATATGAAAAGTGCGATAGGCGAACAGCACCAGGGTGGCATCATCGCGCTCTTGACCGGCACTCCGCAAAATTCCTCACGCAATGATTATTCCGGCGGACCGTCCCTTGATCAGGTGATTGCCAACCGCATCGGCGGTGACACACCGCTGAAAAGTCTGCAGATCGCCATTCGCTGGGCCACGGGGAAATCCCACGGCTTATTACACCCCATTAATGCGCTAAATTTTGAGGATAACGGCCGCTTTAATCCCATTCCGCCGCGACTCGATCCGCAACAAATCTGGAACGATTTGTTCGGCCAGTTGGACAATACCGATCCCGAGGCTCTGGCATTGTTAAACCGGCGCAAATCCGTGTTGGATTTTGTCGGCAAGCGCTACCAAACCCTGTCGCAACAATTGGGCATGGCAGACCGCTCGCGTCTGGAACAGCATCTGACCAAAATTCGCGAAATTGAAAAGGCGCTGCAAAATGAAGTGGTCAGCGGCGGCGCCTGCGTTAAACCGACGCGAGTGGATACCTCCGATTACAATCCCAAATCCGGCCTGAATTCTTCGGATAACGGCGGCATCAAGGACAATCGCACAGATGCCGCCATTCCCAAAGTCGGCCGTTTAATGATGGATATGATCATCATGGCCATGGCTTGCGATATTACCCGCGTTGCCTCACTGCAATGGACGGATACAGAAGCTAAACACACTTTCCCCTGGTTGAATTTGTCCGACCACCACCACTACTACCAACACGACGGCGGTTTCCGCCCGACTGAATGCCAAAAAATCTATACATGGTATGCGGAGCAACATGCGTATCTGCTGCAGAGAATGGCGGAAGTGGATATGGGGGACAACAGCCTGCTGGATGAAAGCGTGGTATTTATCGGCTCAGAATTATCGGATCCACCCACTCACGATAAGAAAAATATGCCGTTCCTGCTGGCAGGAAACGGCGGTGGGTTGCGCACGGGGCGCATGCTGAACTTCAACGGTCGCAGCCACAATGACCTGCTCAGCGCAATCAACAATCTGTTCGGTGCCAATAGCA
>JBQGED010000133.1:0-6415 GCA_052039425.1 Sphingobacterium griseoflavum
GCAATGCAGCAGCATGGTGGTGCCTATGCCGATGGCCAGGCCATCCACGGCGGCGATCACCGGTTTGGGGAAGTCGAGCAGCGCCATCATAAAGCGGGTGATGGGCGAGCTGGCGGGATCGAGGTTCGCGCCGCGGGCGAAATCCTCCAGATCATTACCACTGGTAAAACACCCACCCGCGCCGGTAATCATTACCACGCGTACCGAGCTATCCCTCGCCGCCTGCTCCAGTTGCTCGGCAAGCACCTGGTACATGGCCATATTGAGTGCGTTTTTGCGCTCGGGCCGGTTGATCACCAGCTCCAGTATTGATTGGCTTCTGGTGCTTAACACCCAGCTTGAATTGTCCATCGCACTTTCCTGTTGTTGATGAGTTTTAGACTTCGACAACCACCGCTCCAGAGCTCCACAAATCGTTTCGGGGACCGCCGTGAATCCATCCATGGAGGCTCCCTCACCGACATCGTGTCGGTGAGGGTCCCCGAAACAATTTCTGGAGCCCTTCCGCTATGAGGTAAACCTGCCTGCTTTACTCAGCTTGCATCCACCCCCAAGCTCGCTACAATCGCCAGCTTCCTAAAATCCGAAGACCGACTTTATGACCATTCGTGCCCTGCTCACTGAGCGCGCCAGACAGGCCCTGCAGGCCGCCGGCGCTCCCGCCGATTGCGACCCCAATGTTGCGCCCAGCAAAAATGCCAGTTTTGGCGATTACCAGATCAACGGCGCCATGGGTGCAGCCAAAAAAGTGGGCACCAATCCACGCGAGCTTGCGCAAAAAATTGTCGCCAATCTGCAACTCGATGACGCAGCCGAAAAAATTGAAATCGCCGGCCCCGGTTTTATCAATATCACCCTGAGGCCCACCTGGCTCGCTGAGCAATTATTGGTGCGACCACCTTATGCCAGTCTAGCCCAGGATCACCAGCTGCAGACCGTGGTGGTGGATTACTCCGGCCCCAACCTCGCCAAGGAAATGCACGTCGGCCATTTGCGCTCCACCATTATTGGCGACGCGGTAGTGCGGGTTTTGGAAAGTCTCGGCCACACCGTTATTCGCCAGAATCACGTGGGCGACTGGGGCACGCAATTTGGCATGCTGATCGGGGAATTGGAAGCGCAATTGCAGCACGGTGAGCAAGCCGAATTCGCACTGCAAGATCTCGAACATTTTTATCAACGCGCGAAAAAACATTTTGATGAAGATCCCGCATTTGCCGATCTGGCGCGCCAGTACGTAGTGCGCCTTCAGGCAGGTGATGAACAGGTTCTGCGTTTGTGGCACAAATTCCGCGAAGTATCCCTCGCCCACTGCGAAGAGATTTACCACCTGCTAAATGTTTCACTGACGCCGGATCATATTCGCGGTGAAAGTTTTTACAACAGCGATCTGCCAGTGCTGGTGGACGAACTGAAAAAACAAGGACTCGCACAGGAAGATCAAGGCGCGCAAGTCGTTTTTTTGCAAGAGCTGGCGGACAAAAACGGCAATCCCTCGCCAGTCATCGTGCAGAAAAAAGACGGCGGTTATTTGTATTCCACTTCCGACCTTGCCGCCGTGCGTTTCCGTATCGGCGCACTCGGCGCGCAGCGCATTATGGTGTTCAGCGACGCGCGCCAGGCGCTGCATATGCAGCAGGTCT
Source organism: Sphingobacterium griseoflavum (assembly GCA_052039425.1). Taxonomy (GTDB): domain Bacteria; phylum Pseudomonadota; class Gammaproteobacteria; order Pseudomonadales; family Cellvibrionaceae; genus UBA5868. The sequence goes on from JBQGED010000133.1 coordinate 1,644, forward strand.
ACACGGTCGCGCGCAAAGCCGGGTTTGCGCCGGAAAACGTGCGCCTGGAACACTGCCCGTTCGGCACCATGATGGGCGCCGATGGCAAACCCTTTAAAACCCGCACCGGCGGCACGGTAAAACTCGCGGAATTGCTGCACGAAGCGGTTGAGCGCGCAACGGCAGTCATTCAGGACAGCGGCGAACTCAGCGCTGAAGAAAAATTGGAAGTGGCGCGCAAGGTGGGCATTGGTGCGGTGAAATACGCCGACCTCAGCAAAACCCGCACCTTGGATTACATTTTTAATTGGGACCAGATGTTGAGTTTTGAAGGCAACACCGGCCCTTATCTGCAATACGCCTACACCCGTATTCGCAGTATTTTCCGCAAAGCGGGTGTGAACCCTCTCGATCTGCCGTCTTCACTCACGCTTGTGGAAGCGCAGGAAAAAGCCCTCGCACTTAAATTGCTGCAATTTGGTGAAACCGTCGAACAAGTTGCGCAGGATGCTATGCCGCATTTGATGTGTACCTATCTCTACGATCTCGCCAGTTTGTTTATGACCTTCTACGAAGCCTGTCCGATTCTGAAAGACGGTGTTGCCGCAGAGACTCGCAACAGCCGCCTGGTACTCAGCCATCAAGTCGCCCAGACCTTGCGCAGTGGTTTGGATCTGCTGGGCATAGAAGTGATGGAAAAAATGTAATCAAAGAGAAATAATCACCGCCCCGCGGCAACCCCGCGGGAATTTTTATGGAAAAGGAGAATTAAGGATGAGAGTGTTCATCGCCACCCTATGCCTGTTTTGCAGTCTGCTCACCAGCGCACAAACACTGGAAGACTTTGCCCGCCTCCCCGCCGTATCGGCACCGCAAATTTCCCCCAACGGGCAACAAGTCGCTTATGTGATCACCCACAATGATATGCCGGTGATCGTCACCAAACATTTATACAAACCCGAAGAAAAATTCATCGGTGTTATTCCGCTCAATGGCATCCACCTGAGCTGGTTTGAATGGGTCAATGATGATCGCCTGATCGTGGGCGCGCGTATGGCAGTGAAGTGGCCGCACATCGGCTTGCTCAATCTCACGCGTTTAATCAGCATCGATAAAAACGGCGAAAACCTGCTGATGTTCGATATGAAACCCAATAAGTGGGGTTATTTTTTGCAGCATCCGCATATGATTCACGACCTGCCCGATGACCCGGAACATGTGTTGCTGGCGCTGGACGAATCCGAAGAACAGTGGGCCATGCCCAAAGTTCATAAGGTGAATGTCTACACGGGTAAAAAATCACTTGTCGACGCCAATCGCGGCGGGTTTTACCGGTTTATCGCCGATAACAATGGCCACATCCGCGTGGGCGTAAAAGCGCGGGACAAAGGCCGAGTGTCCGTTATTCACTATCGCGAAGACGAAAATTCCAACTGGAAAATGCTGCAGCGGGAAAATCAACTGAGCGATAAATTAATGACCCCCGTGCGTTTTGATTATGCGGATAACAACGTGCTGCTGTTTGCGTCTCATGAGCTGGAAGACGACGACTACGACCAAGACGATCACGATTTACACGCCTACGATCTGAAGCAGCAAAAAATTATCGGCCCCTATAAAAATGCCCAGCGGGAAACCGCCCGCGCCGCCTTGAAAAAAGCGTTTCCAGGCCGCCGCGTGGAACTGATTTCCGCCATGGATCGCGCAACCTTGGGCAAGGCGTTTTATCAGGTCTACAGCGATGTTCATCCACCGCAATATTTTCTTTTTGACATCGCGAAAAAAACCGCCAGCTATTTTGGCTCCGCCTACCCCAACCTGGATGACGCCGTCCTGCACCCGATGCAGGAACTCAGCTACAAAGCGCGCGACGGCCTGGAAATCCCCACTTATTTGACCCTGCCCGTCAGCGCCAAAGGCAAGGAAAAACCCAAACTGCCGCTGATCGTCTACCCGCATGGCGGCCCATGGGCGCGCGATTATTGGGGTTTTGATAATTACGTGCAGATGTTCGCCAGCGAAGGTTACGCCGTTTTTCAACCACAGTTTCGCGGCTCCACCGGGTTTGGTTACGACCACGAAGTGGCCGGTTACCAGCAGTGGGGGCTCGGCATCCAAAATGACATCACCGACGGCGTGCATTGGCTGATTGAACAAGGTATCGCGGACCCGGCGCGCATCTGCATCATCGGCGCCAGCTTTGGCGGTTACGCTGCGGCAATGGGATTGGCGCAAACCCCGGATCTGTATAAATGCGGCATCAGCATCAATGGTGTATTGGATATGAAACTTCACTACGACGGTTTGGGCCGCTATCTTTTCTCCGGACTCAACCGCGAATTGCTTAACCCGCGCTGGGACATCAAGCAGGTGTCGCCCTACCACCTGCGCAAAACCATCAAAGCGCCCCTGCTGCTGATCGCCGGCGAAAAAGACACAGTGGTCGATCCCAAACATTCTCGCACTATGTACAAGCAGCTGAAAAAACAGGGCAATGCGGTGGAATATGTCGAACTGCCCAAGGGCGAACATTGGCGCACCATCGAATCCAACGAAAAAATCGCCCTGCAACATATCCAGCGTTTCCTACGTCAATATTTGGCGGCGCCGACGCAGACCGCCGCAACGCCCTGAATCCTCCCTTCAGTTCCTTGACTCACCTTGCAGATCGCGGCTTAATGCCGCGCCCTGCTTTTTATCCTTCTCGGAGTGACCATGTGGTTTAAAAATCTGCGCGTTTACCGCCTCACCAAGCCTTTTACCCTGTCCGCCGAGGAGCTGGACGAGGCGCTGGCGCAGAAGGTGTTTCAGCCCTGCGGCAAGCAGGACCTGCACACCTACGGCTGGGTGCCGCCCCTCGGACGCCACGGCAAATCCCTGGTGCATGCCACCAACGGCTATTTGATGGTGTGTGCCAAGCGCCAGGAGAAAATTCTTCCGGGCGGCGTGGTGCGTGAACAATTGGAAGAAAAAGTCGCCGCCATTAGCCAGGCGGAAGGGCGCTCCGTCGGCCGCGCGGAAAAAACCAATCTCAAAGAGGAAATCATCTTTTCCCTGCTGCCCCGCGCCCTCACCCGCTCTCAGCTGCAGTACGCCTATATCGCCCCGCAGGAAAACTGGATCGTCGTGAACGCGTCCTCGGCCAAGCGTGCAGAAGAACTGCTCGGCGCCCTGCGCGAAGTCGTGGGCAGCCTGCCGGTGATCCCGTTTGTCACCAAACAAATGCCCAGCCAGACCATGACCCAATGGCTCGCCACCTCCACCGCACCCGACGGTTTTGCCCTCGGCGATGAATGCGAATTGGAAGCGCCGCGAGACGACGGCCGGGTGATCCGCTGCAAAAAGCAGGATCTCACCGCCGAGGAAATGCTCAACCACCTCAAAACCGACATGGTGGTACGCAAACTGGCGCTGAGCTGGCAGGACTCGGTGGAATGCGTGCTCGACCATGAACTCGCCGTGCGCCGACTGAAATTCTCTGAACGCATTCTCGACCAGGCGGGCGACCGCAATCCCGAATCCGCCGCGGAAGAATTCGACGTGGATTTCGCCATCATGACCATGGAACTGCGCAGCTTTCTCGACGCACTGCAAAAGGTATTTGGCGGCATAGACACCCGCGCCAAGGCGATCTCCCTCGCCGACGACTAAGTAGCCTGCGGGTAGTGGTCCAGGGAAAAGGCTTGAGAACGCACCATTACCAGCTAAGATAAAAAGCGTCCTGTCGCGCACATGACGCTATAACATACACGACGCTATAAGCTATAAAAAGCACCGTGCGGCCCGCAACTGGGCCGCACTTTGTTCCCTCAACTCAATCAAGGAAGCCCTATGAGTACCCCCAACCCCTACTCAGCGCCCAGCGCGGAACTGACCCATCCCACCAGCGATCAGGAATTCACCTTGCACCCGCCGCGCACCGTTAACGCAGGGCAAGGCATGCAATGGCTGGTCAATGGATTCAATTACTTCAAGCAGGACGCGGGAAGCTGGATCGCGATCTGCGTTATCGGCCTGGTGCTGCTCATCATTTTCAGCATGATTCCCTTTCTCAATCTGCTCACCGCATTTACGACTTACATTTGGATGGGCGGATTGATGCTCGGCTGCAAAGCGCAATATGACCGCGAGCCACTACAGATCAATCACCTGTTCGCCGGTTTCCGCGAAGCCTTCGTCCCACTTCTGCTGCTGTCCGCCATAGTGACGCTGGCGAGCTGGGTGATTATGGGAGTCTGCATCGGCTCCGCCTTTTTGCCGATGATGGGCATCGGCGAACTGGATATGACCAATATGGGCAAAGGCTTTTTGATCAGATTGCTGATCGCCATAGCTCTGATCATCCCCATCAGCATGGCGGCCTGGTTCGCGCCAGCGTTAATTGTGCTGCACAAAGTGCCAGTCATTCAGGCGTTGAAGATGAGCTTTGAAGCGTGCTTGAAAAACATCGTGCCCTTCCTGATCTATGGCATCGTGCTGTTTGTACTATTCCTAATCGCAATCATTCCCCTCGGCCTCGGCATGCTGGTGGCGGTACCGATGTTCTACGCATCCATTTTTGTTGCGTATAAAGATATTTTTGTTGACCTGTAATATTGAAAGCCCCGCAATGCGGGGCTTTTTTCCGCCGCTCAATCCCCGCCTCTCGCAAGCCGCAACTTCTTTTTGATGCACGGATTTGACGCCTATTCTAGATTCAGGAGATTAGGGCTTTTCTTGAGCAATACTCCACAAAACGCGCATGCCTGAAATGAGCGTAACAGCAAAAACACCTTCTAGCTTTTTGATGCGGA
>JBQGED010000134.1:0-2827 GCA_052039425.1 Sphingobacterium griseoflavum
CAGTGCGGAATTAAATGATCTTATCGCCGGCAGCAACACAGCCTTTAACCAGAAAATCGCCATGGCCAAGGAAATCAAACGCCAGGGCTATCCCATGGTGCTGAATTTTGTGTTGCATCGGCAAAATATCGAGCAGGTCGATCGCATTCTCGATCTCGCGGTGGAATTGCAGGCGGATTATGTCGAGCTTGCCAACACACAATATTACGGTTGGGCGTTTCACAATCGCGCTGAATTATTGCCCTCGCGCCAACAGCTGCAGGATGCCGAAGCCGTGGTGCAACACTACCGGGACAAAATCGGCGCGCGCATGAAAATTATTTTTGTAGTGCCGGATTATTACGAAAATCGTCCGAAACGCTGCATGAACGGCTGGGGCAATATTTTTCTCACCGTCACGCCTGACGGCACCGCCCTCCCCTGTCACAGCGCACGACAGCTGCCGCTGCAGTTTCCTAATGTGCGCGATTGGAATATCGCCGATATTTGGCAGGGTTCACCAGGCTTTAACGCCTTTCGCGGTGACGATTGGATGCGCGAGCCCTGTCGCAGCTGCCCCGAAAAAGAAAAGGATCTCGGCGGCTGCCGCTGCCAGGCGTTTATGCTCACCGGCAATTCCGCCAACGCCGACCCGGTGTGCGACAAAAGCCCGCACAATCATCGCATCCAGGAAATGGTGAATCAGGCGCAACTCAGCGACAGCAGTGCCAAACCTATGGTGATGCGCAATTGGCAGAATTCCAAAGATCTGATTGCATCAAGCGCGCAAACAGAAAGCGCAATAAGACTTCCATAGCCTATTCATAGCTCGCAAGCACCGCATTTGCAAAGCGGTCTCTACTTAAATGCCGTCATGCCCGGATACCTCCGCCCCCGCATCTCTCGGCAATTTCACAAATACCAAAGACGCACCCGCCACCAGCAATCCCATAGCGACAAAGGCCACGGCAAAATCCGCTGGCGCCACGGTTTCCCGATGGGCGAGAAAACGCGAGCCATTCAATAGCAGCACACTAAAGGCGATGGCCAGCACCATGGCCACCTGCATCAACATGGAATTCAGTGTGGAGGCGGAGCTGCGCAAATGTCCCGGAATATCGGCAAAGCCCAAAGTATTCAGCGCCGTGTATTGCATCGAACGCGTGAGGCCCGCACACAGCAGTATCGCCATAATCAAAGGTTTGCCCATTTCCGGCGAGAGAAATCCGCACACGGCGACGAACGCGCCGCAAATAACTCCGTTAATTACCAAGACATTGCGAAATCCGAACCAGCGCAGGGATATAGTGGTGACGCTTTTCATGCCGAGATTGCCGAGAAAATAAACCAGAACATAAGAACCAGCTTCCAGCGGCGTGTAACCAAATCCCAATTGAAATAACAGCGGCAATAAAAACGGTGTGGCATTAATGCCGATGCGCACGTAAGTGCCTGCAAAAACGCTGGTAATCGCAAAAGTGGGCACTTTGAAGGTGCGCAAGTCGAGAAGGGGTTGCGGTGCCCGGCGCAGATGTCGGATGGCGAAAATACCCAAAATCAAACCCGCCACCGCGAGCAAAAGGGATTGCGCGATAGGAATCCACTGATGTGCGAACGATTCCAACCCGAGCAGCAGCGCCACCAGCGCACCCGCGGACAGGACAAAACCCAAAGGATCAAAAGCCCGCCGAGCGGTCGGTGGCGTCGGCGGGATCACCCGCCACACTAATACCCAGGCCAACAAACCAATCGGCAAATTAATCCAAAAATTCCAACGCCAGGAAAAATAGGTGGTAATAAATCCGCCCAGCACCGGGCCGATCACCGGTGCCGTCAGCGCCGGCCAAGTGATATAAGCCATGGCGCGCACCAATTCGGATTTAGGTGCGTGGTTGAGCACAATTACCCGGCCGATAGGCGTCATAAGCGCGCCACCCAAACCCTGGAAGGCCCGCGCCACCACAAAACCGCTCAAGGTATCCGCCATGCCGCAGGCGAGCGACGCCAGCACAAACACAACGATGGAAATGAGGAAAATACGCCGCGCACCAAATCTGTCAGACAACCAACCGGAAAGCGGCACAAAGGCCGCAACCGAGACCAGATAAATACTGATGCCAATACTTAATTCGACAGGTTCGATGCCGAAGCTCTGCGCCATGCGCGGCAGCGAGGTGGCGATGATGGCGCTGTCCAGCAGCACCATAAAAAAAGCGCCGCCCACAATTAATGCGATGTTGCGGGCCTGGCTACTGAAAGAGGAGGTGGGCATGAGTGGCTTGCATGTCGCGTCAATGTCGGGGGCACTCTACCACAGTCGCTCCCCCGCTCAGTTCGCTGCCGCGCTTGCACCCCCAGGGCAACACTTAGCAATTATTAACGGGCGCAATATTGCACATTATTTTTCGTTTAATGGGATGCCTGTTCCGCCGCCTCGGCGCGCGCGGCCTCAGATTGCAGCGGCAAAAACACATGAAATTCCGCACCTTCTCCGGGGACACTGCGCACCACAATGTCGCCGTTGTGGGCCGTGACCAATTGTTTGGCGATATACAATCCCATGCCCAAGCCTTCGCGAATATTGGTGGCGTCCAGACGCTCGAATTTTTGAAATATTTTTTGCTGGGCATCTTCGGCGATGCCGATGCCGTGATCGCGCACGCAGATTTCCGCAATATCATTCTGCGCCGTCAAAGTCACTTCCACAGGCTTGGAGCAACCGTAGCGGTAGGCATTGGTAAGCAGATTGATTACCACCTGCTCTACGCGAAATTCGTCCCAAAAGCCCACAACATCATCCTGCACGGATAATTTCACCGCGCAGCCGGCGGCATGCGCCTGCAGCGCC
>JBQGED010000135.1:0-9980 GCA_052039425.1 Sphingobacterium griseoflavum
TGACTCAAATCCGGGTTTTGCTCCACCTGTGGCGATTTCACCTCGGCGGCGGCTGTTGCGGCCTGTTCCTCGGTAGCGCGCGCCTGCTGCTCTGCGGCGATTTGCGCGGCCAGCGCCGCAGCTTGTTCTTCTGCCCGGCGCATGGCTTCCTGTTGCGCTAACTCCGCCTGCCGCGCGGCCTCTTCAGCGCGTTTGGCTTCTTCTTCCATGGCGATACGCAATTGTTCGTTTTCCTGCTGCAGGGCTTCGAGCTGCTGCTGCATGGCGCGGTTGCGCGCCTGGATTTCCGCTTCTTGGCGGGCTTTGACAGTGACGATTTCTTTTTCAGTTTTAGCGATGCCGTCGCGGATGGTGTTGAGCGCGGTTTGCAGTTCCTGTTCTTTGCGCTCCAGGCGAGTGATGGCAGCGGCGCGGGATTTGATGCTGAGCTGCGCCAGGGCGATGCGCCGGGCTTCATTATCCAAGGCTTCCTGCTGGGCGTCGGTGGGGGTTTCACCCATTTCCGCACGCATGCGCAGCAGCTGGACTTCTCGCTCTTTCAGTTCTTCCTCCACTTCCTGCAGTTTTTCTTCGGCGGAGCGGCGTTTGTATTGAGCGAATTCCACCTCCTGCTCGAGCTTTTGCATGTCGCTGGTGTGGGTCTTCAGGCGCGTTTCAAGACGGGCGATGGCTTCTGTGGAAGCGGTCGCCAAAGCGGGTGCCAGCAAGCTGATACAGAGCAGGATGCGAAACGTGCGGAGCAGGAAAAAATGCAATCTCATGGCGGGATTTATCTCGTTATAGGCCGGGCCATTATCCCAAAAGTTGATGCCTTTTCAATCAAGTGTTCCTGAAAAGTAATGAAAAGCTCGGTTTTGCGGAGGCATACCAATCCGTTCTGCGACGCCGTTCCCCTCGGCTTAATCCCTGCCAGCCTGCGCCAACACTCAAATATTGGGATTTTTTCGAAGGGCAATTATCCGTTGGGCTTAGGTCATCCGGCGGCGGGCTTGATGCCGGCAGCTGATTTCTGAATACTGCCTCACCGAATCGAGAACTCTGCCATGCTCAGCTATCGCCACGCCTTCCACGCCGGCAATCACGCCGACGTCATTAAACATGCCGTCCTGGTACAGATCCTCCGCTACATGCTGCAGAAGGACAAACCCATCTGCTATTTCGATACCCACGCCGGCGCCGGGTTTTACGACCTCACCACCGCAGAAGCCAATAAAACTGCCGAGTACCACCGCGGAATCGAGCTGTTGTGGCATGCGCGCACCCTGCCGCTGGCCCTCGACGATTACCGCGAGTGTGTGAAGGCGGCCTGCGGCAGCCATTTAACGGCCTATCCTGGCTCTCCCTGGTTTGCCCAACATGTATTGCGCCCGCAGGATCGCTTGGTGCTGTGCGAGTTGCATCCGGCGGACCGGAAGCAGTTGGAACAGACCTTTGGCCTGAGCAAAAACGTGCAGTGTTACGCCGAAGACGGCTGGCAGAAGAGTTTGGCGCTGATACCACCGCCAGAGCGGCGCGGCTTGGTATTGATCGATCCGTCCTACGAACTGAAAGACGAATACGGCAAAGTCGTCGAGCACGTCAAACAGCTGTACCGCAAATTTGCCACCGGCGTTTACGCCATCTGGTATCCCATTGCCGATCCCGAGCGCGCGGAGTTTCTGCTGCGGCGTATGCGCAGCAGCGGTATCCGCAGGGTTGTGCAACTGGAGTTGGGCATCACCCGTGATCACCGCCAGCCGGGCATGACGGGCAGCGGCATGATCGTGATCAATCCGCCGTGGAACCTCGCCGAGGTGATGGCGCCGGCCCTCGATTATTTCGCCCGCCAGCTCGGCGGCGACGCCTACGGCGAGGTCACCGAACTGGCGGGAGAATAACCCCACGCTGTCATCTAGTCGTCACAGGGTTTGCGCATTCTTAGCCGCGCAAACGTCCAATCCTGTGAGAGCCTTTATGACCAAATATTCTCATCCACACACTAAGTCCAGCCAGCACATCGAGCTGCACGACCCTGATGAGGTCGGCTCCAACGCCAGCGGCAATCCCCATCTGCAGGAACTCATCGCGCAACGCATTAACCGTCGCAGTGTGCTAAGCGGTGGTCTGGCCGTTGCCGCCGGCGGCTTTCTCGGCGGCAGCCTGTTTCCGGCGGATGCTTTGGCTGACCACCATTCACATCAAGACAAGCATTCAAAGGAAGAAAAGGAACGCGCACCGGGCAAAGGTAAAAAGTCCAAGCTGGGGTTCAAGGAAGTGCCACCCTCGAGCGACGACACTTTTGTGGTGCCCGCAGGTTATGTCACTCAGGTGCTCGCCCCCTGGGGTACGCCGCTGCTGCCCGGCGCCGCGCCTTTTGCCGAAGACGCCTCCAACAGCGCCGCCGACCAGGCAAAACAGGTTGGCTTCAACCACGACGGCATGCACTACTTTCCCCTGCCGCTGCTCGGCAACAGTCGCGGACTGCTGGTAGTGAATCACGAATATACCGATGCCAATATGATTTACAGCGCCCAGCAGGGTGGTGTAATCACGCCCGACGAAGAAGGTAGGGAGAAAGTCGCCAAAGCGCTGGCTGCCCACGGCGTCAGCGTGATCGCCATTCGCGACTGCGGCAACGGCAAGTGGGAGATCGTCAAAGGCGATCCGCGCAATCGCCGCGTCACCGGCACCACGCCCATGGCGTTTTCGGGTCCGGTAAAGGTCAACCATCCCCTGCTCAAATCCACCATCAGTCGCAAACCCTGCGGCACTCTCAACAACTGCTCCAGCGGTGCCACGCCTTGGGGAACCTATCTCGCCTGCGAAGAAAACTGGAACGGCTATTTCGGCACCGACGACTCCGACTGGATGGCGACGCGCACACCTCTGGAAGCCCGCTACGGCGTCAGCGCCAATGGTTCCGGCTACGGCTGGCACAGGGCTGAACCGCGCTTCGATCTGGCGAAGAACCGCAACGAGGTCAACCATTTCGGCTGGGTGGTGGAAATCGATCCATTCAATCCCAAGGCGACACCGGTCAAACGCACCGCTCTCGGTCGCATCAAGCACGAAGGCGCCACTTGTGTGGAAAGCAAAGGCCGCGTGGTGGTGTACACCGGTGACGATGAGAATGGCGAATACCTGTACAAATTTGTCGGCGATAAACCTTGGCGCCATTACACCTCCCGTGGCAAAAGCCCGCTGGATCACGGCACCTTGTACGTCGCTCGGTTCGACGGTGAGGGTGGTGGCGAGTGGCTGCCGCTGGTGCACAGTCAGGGCGAACTGACAGTCGCGAACGGCTGGCTGGATCAGGCGGATGTGTTGTTGCGCACCCGCATGGCGGCGGACGCTGTCGGCGCAACGCGGCTGCACCGCCCGGAGTGGGTGGCGGCGGATCAGCGTACTGGCGAACTCTACGTTACCCTTACCAACGGCTCCGGTCACGACGCACCGGTCAACAGCGGGCGCACGTCCAACCCCTACGGCCATATCATTCGCTTCCGCGAAGACCGGCGTTCAGATACATCCTTTCAGTGGGAGGTGTTTCTGCTGGCAGGCGATCCGGTGTACGACCCGGAAGTGCCGGTCGATCAACCAGCCTTTGGCTCCCCGGACGGAATTTGGGTGGACGCCAGCGGTATCGTCTGGATTCAGACCGACGTGTCCAATTCTTCGCAGAATCTCGCCAGCCGCGGCCATGACAATATCGGCAACAACGCCATGCTTGCCGCGTTGCCGGATACAGGAGAGGTACGCCGCTTTTTGACCGGGCCGCGCGGCTGCGAAATCACCGGCGTCACCATGACGCCCGATCAGCGCACCATGTTCGTTAATGTGCAGCACCCGGGCGAATCATCCAGTTTCTGGAACAGCCAGTTCGGCCCGCCGACCACGGAAAATCCCTCTTCGGTGAGCACCTGGCCTTTCGGCAAACGCCCGCGCCCTGCGACGGTGGTTATTCGCAAAAAAGACGGCGGCAAGATCGGCCAGTAAAATTTTGCCGTTTCAACCAAGGAAGGTTTACGGCGGCCAGTGACCCCAGCGGGCCGGCGTGCCGCGCACGTCCAGATGGATAAACGGACCGTGAGCAGGTGTGCTGGTGTACTCGCCGACACCGCCGGTCAGGTCCGGGCGGTTGTGGCGCGAGGCGAAAGTGTCCGCCCATTCATATAAGAGGGCGGCGTCGGCGCGATCGGATTTGCCGTCGCCGTTGATGTCGTCCATCACCCCGTCGCCGTTCACATCAATATAAATATCCGCCGCACCACCGTAGACGTGGTAGCTGTTGGGTACATTGTTGATAGCGCGGTTGTAGTAGGGCGTGCGGTAGCCGCTCATCACCACGAAGCTGGGGGTGATGATACCGCGCTGGTTCACCTCCAGAAGAAACGCTTCCAGCTTGTTGAGCAGCGCCGGCTGCAGCACGAGGTATTTGGGAAATCCCCCAGCCTGCTTACACAGGAATTGGCCGAGGGTGAAATTGGGGGTGATGCGCAGGTTCTGGTTTTTTTCCGTCACCTCGATAAAACCTGCTGGCGCATTGTAACTGCTCAGGTTTTTGTGAGGACGGGGATATTGGCCGATGCGGTAACCGTTGAGGTAGCTATTGCTGATGCGTTTGGCCGGCACCATCACCAGCAGTGACAGCGTGATGGTCTGATAGCCGGTATGCGCCGACTCTGCGCGCAGATGCGCAGACACTTTATGAATGCCTGCCGTTAGCGGCGCCCGCCATTTGAACTGTCCCTGGTCCGCGACCAGATTTTTGTCATTTACCTGCACCGCCAAGCGCCCCGAGAGATGAGGCGCGGTGGACAGCACCACTTCCTCTCCGGGCATCACCGGTTCGAAATTAATGGCGTAGTGCAAAGGGCGGCCGTTGACCTGCAGGGGAAACAAGGCCGGGGCCACCTTGGCGGGCGCCGGTTGAGCCGGTGCTGCCTGCGCCAAGCTGGCAGGCAGGCCGATCATCATCCACAGCGCCAGGAACAGGAATCCGAAATGAGATCGCTGATCAGTCGACATAGAGGGGCGCCGCCAGTGCGGTCGCCAGGGGTGGATCCCGTTCGTAAATATCATTGCGAAAGTTTAGTTGATTGTTGCTGTCGATCCAGGCGGTCCAGTATTCGATATGCACCGGCACCGGATTTTTCAGAAATACCGTTTGCTGCTCGCCTTTGGCAATGATGGCGTCGATTTGTGCCCGGGTCATGCCGTTGCCCTCCAGCAGAAGAGTGGCGAGATCCAGCGGCTGCGCCACCCGTACACAGCCGGAGCTAAAGGCGCGGCCGGATTTGCTGAACAGCTCCCGCGACGGCGTGTCGTGCAAGTAGACGTCATATTGATTGGGAAACATAAACTTCACCTGCCCCAGGGCGTTGAGCGGGCCAGGGCTCTGCACCAAGCGGTAGGAAAAGTTGCGCTGAGTAATTTTGCTCCAGTCTACTTGCGCAGGGTCCACACGGTTTTGCTGTTGATCAAACACGGTGAAGCCCAGGCGGCTCAGATAGCCGGGATCGGCTTTGATATCCGGCAGCTTGTCCTTCACCGCCAGCTTGTGCGGCACTGTCCAGGTCGGGTTGAAAACGAGATAGCGGATACGATCACTGAACACCGGTGTGCGGCGGTAGTCGCGGCCGACGATCACCGGTTTGCGCATCACCGTCTGGTTTTTGTCGATCACCTTCAGTTCAAAGCCGGCGATATTCACCAGCACATGCCTCTCCCCCAGATCGTCCGCCAGCCAGCGCCAGCGCTCCAGGTTGTTGATCACTTGTTGGCGCCGCGTTGCGGGAGTGACATTCAGTGCGTCCAATGTCCCCGCCCCGATGATGCCATCGACATCCAGGCCGTGACGCACCTGAAAACGCCGCACTGCAGCCTGCAAATTCTCGTCGTAACGGGCGGCATCGGCGACGGGCTCATCCGCCGGCAAATCCCCCCAAAATTGCAAGCGTGCGCGTATCACTGGCAGGCGCGCATCGCTGGTGCCGGGTTTGATGGCGGGCGAGCGGGAGAGCGCGCGCCAGTCACCCGGTGATCTGTCATTGAGTTGTTCCAGCAGCTTGAGCAGACGCACATAACGCACCTGCTGCGGCCGCAGTTGCTGCAGACGGCTCGCCACATCTTGTTCCTGGGTCAACTGCTCCATTACTTCTACCAGATCACGCTGGCGCGGCGTGGCTTTCCAATCGGGAGAAATGCTTTCCGGATTCACTTTGCCCATCAGCAGGTGACGGCTGAGATTGGCCGCGGCATCGGAGAGCAACAGGTCGTAATCCACATAATCTTGCCTCGGCGCACCCGCCAGCTGCTGCAAGCGTTTGTGATGATAGTCCTGCGGCATCAGACCTTCCGCGCCTATACCACTGATCACCTGCACCAGCGCCAATGCCTGTGGTGTGGGGCGCAGGCTGTCGTCGAACCAAGCCGGCTGGAAATTCCGTTCGAGATAAAACTCCTGCAGGATTTCTTTCGCCTTGAGTGGAATCCCAAATGCGGTAAGGGGGTGATCAGCCAAACTCCCCTCCACCTGCTGGCGCAGACTGATGGACGGGGTCTCATTGGAAATGGCGGCGGGTACTTCTTCGTGCAACTCCCGGGTTTCCTGTCGCGCACAACTGGACAGCGTGCCCATTAGCAACAGGCCAGACAAAAAATAGAGCAGACAAATTCGCATGACGATCTTCAACGGTCAGATAATGAAGGGGCAAAGATACTCTTACAGTGCGCAGGTGCAAGAGCGGAGGTATAGCCAGTGGCGGCGTGAACAATTAATTGTCACGTTTTAAGGAAATCGATTCCCAAGTAATTGGGCGCAGGTCGTTACACGCGGTGCTTGCAGATGAAACATATCTCCGCACGACGGAGCGAGCGAGCCCATGGCAACACAAATCTACAGCGACCACATTAAAGAGCCTGTGGAGCTGAGCCCGTGGAGAACTTCGGCTTGGATTTATATGACTGTCCTGACACCAGTAGTTTGAACCAACGTAAATGCCCAAATGCGCTTTCCAACAGGATAGGTCCCAGAATGCCTGCAATAATCCCAATCGCAAACAATACATAAACTGCATCCATACCCAATCGGCTCAGGAAAATCCTTGATCCCGCAGTAAAAAAGACATGCAGTAAATAAATGGTGTATGAGTACACACCTATGCTTGCCAAAAAGCGGATATTCAGGCGACTACTGAGCAAGGCTGCAGAAGCAAGTATTCCTACAACAATGGCGAACATTGATCGAGGCGGATAACCGTAATGCCCGAACAGCACCAATGCACCTAGCACCCCGCAAGCCATGACGCCGGTCCACACCCCGGGGATGTAATCAATAACCTTGAACCGACCACACCACAAGCCGAACAAAAAATATGGAAAAAGATAGGTGGCGCCGGCTATTGAAAACAGATCGGTAATAGGAAAGAACAAATAGAGCACCACAGACAGCGCAAAAACAATAAGGTAGGACGGCATTGATGAGAGAAGACCGAACCTCTCTAAAGGGATGATTAATAGAAAAATGAGAAAAAGAGACTCAACGAACCAGAAGTGCGCAACCGGCACAATATGCAGCAGGTACCAATTTTCCACTTCCGCATTGGCACCGGGGGCCAGGCTCTGAGTGATTGCAAAAAGCGTCCCGACAAAAACCATCGGGATTAACAATCGCCGCGCCTTGCCAAGCACAAAACCCATGGCTTGACCGGAAAACGGCCGCGCTGCGTACACATAACCCGAAAGAACCGTAAAGAGAGGCATGCGCACATAAGCCAAATAGTGATTGGCATCGCCGAGCCATCCTTCACTTAATCGAAGCCCGCTTTCAACGTGATAGGCGACCAGTAATAGGCACGCCAGGCCACGCAAGGTATCAATTTCTAAACGGCGCTCTGTCATTGGATAAACCAGAAATAAAACGAGGTACAAAAAATCCGTTCACGACAGTCGTGAAGAACAACTCACATTAACCAGATTACGGCAAGAATGGGGCACTTCCCTGTGCGCTACTGAACTTACTGATCACCCTCGCGTGGTTGCCGCTGTGCGAAGACCCAGTCCCACAGACCCGGCTCGAGGAAAGCGCGTTGCCACAGCAGATGGCCGTGGGCGAGATTGTCGAACTTGGTCACCCATGCACAGCCGCCTTGACCACGGATTTGCTCCACAGCTCGATCCGTATCCTGATGGCTGTTGGTGTAATCGCTCGACGAACTGAATGCCCACACCGGTACTTTGTTTTGGGCGATGGGATTGAGGAGGGACAGCGCGGGAGTGTGACCCGCCATCGGGAAGGCTGCTGCCACCAGGTCGGGCCGACGCTGCGCCAATTCCCAGGTGCCGCCGCCACCCATGGACACGCCGGTCACATAGATGCGCGCCGGATCGACCTGATAGGTGTCGATGATGTGCTCGATCAATTCGATCAAGGCCGAACCGTAGCGGGAAGGCTGCTCGTTAACCTGGAAGAACGCGCCACCGTTGGACGACCATTCATTGGAATAGAAATTACAGTCGGCGGACTGCACGCAGTGGGGCATCACAATATATGCCGGGTACTTCTGGCGGTTTTCCGCGGTGAGCAGACCTGCGGTGGATCCGAGTAGGAAGGGCGCGCCATCAACCAGGATATTGCCTTCCGCCACTTCTCGGCCGTAGCCGCCGTGCAGAGAAACCACCAACGGGAACAACTGATCGGGGTTCTGGGCAGCTTGCTCAGGTGTATAAAAATTCCACGGCATATCGATGCGCGAACCTTTGAAGGTATCCATCTTCACCATCATGGTTTTGTACACATCCTTTGGCACTTCCAATTCGGTGTAAGGCGGGGGCGTCACTTCCTGGCGCTCGGGTGGCTGCTCCGGGCAAGTGGTGCGCGGAACTATGGCGCCAAGGACGGAGCCGCTGCTCGAAGACGAACTGGAGCTGCTGGACGATGACGAGCTGCTGCTGGAGGAAGAACTCGAGCTGGAGGAGGAAGAGCTTGAACTGCTGGATGAAGAACTGCTAGATGAGCTCGACGAGGAGCTGGAGCCACTGGAGCTTGTACCACCGCAGGCCGCCAGCATGGCGGCCAACAGCAGTGGCGGAACCAGTTTCATACTTTGGTACTTCCAATATGTCTTCATAAAAACCCCTAATTAATTGCCCGGATGAAAAATGACATTTTTTCGCCACACTTTTGTCTGAAAAATAAAATTGTCTGGTGGCCGCTCTATGCCGGTCTCAATCGTCAGCTATTGATTAACCTGCTCAGCATAAAGCGGCGCGGAGTTTAGCACGTGGAAATGCATCCGCGCTGGAGAGGGCGCCGGGATGAAACGTGGCGCACAGTTCCGGAGAGTTGGGCCGGCTGTGTCTTTGGGCGTGGCGCAGTGCGCAGATCGCTGCTGTTGGAATCCGACTCGCTTGCCTAAATTCACGGGTGCGACCACAATACTGTATTTCCAAACAGTATTGGCTGATATGAGCGATCACCCGGAAGACAATCCCGAACCCTGGATAGAAGCGCCGCTGCAAGCCGTTAAGGGGCGCGGCGCTTTGACCAATATGGCGGGACGGTTTGAAGAGCAGATCATTGCCCGCACCGACGATGGCTGGTGGCAGGAGCCGGAAGAGCCGGGCGCGCCGCGTACCTATATAACACCGGAAACAGCGCGCAGCATTTTGACCCGCAACCAATCGCCAGACTTGCCTTTTTCCGTTTCATTAAATCCCTATCGCGGCTGCGAGCACGGTTGCGTGTATTGTTTTGCGCGGCCGACCCACAGTTATCTCGGTTTGTCACCGGGATTGGATTTTGAAACGCGCATTTACGCCAAAACAAACGCACCAGAAGTGCTGCGGCGCGAGCTGGCGCATCCGCATTATGACGTGAGTCCCATTGCGCTCGGCGTGAATACCGACGCTTATCAACCTTGCGAGCGGCAATTGCGCTTGACGCGACGGGTGCTGGAAGTTTTGCACGAGTGCCGTCATCCCGTGGGGCTGATTACCAA
>JBQGED010000136.1:0-2573 GCA_052039425.1 Sphingobacterium griseoflavum
CGCGCGACCGCTGAAAAATTCATCGCGATTGCGCCACTCGCTGTCCGGTGTGTAGGCCATAGCAACTTTTTCGGGATCTCTGGTATTCCAGGCCGCCTCGGCGGCCTTTACTTTTTGCAGCGCCGTCTCCGCCGTAAAGGGCGGAAATGGCGCGCGAGGTTCGAGGGACTTAAGATCGAATGCCATGGAATCACCAGCATTTGTAGGGCAGAAATTTACCGTTTAGAGTGAGAACGACGCGATCCCCCTTGGGATTTTCCTCCTTGTCTACCGTCATGGTGAAATCGATGGCGCTCATAATGCCATCGCCGAATTTTTCCTGAATCAATTCTTTCAATGTATCGCCATAAACTCCGACCACTTCGTAAAGGCGGTAAATCAGCGGATCTTGTGGCACTTCAAAATCCCACCCTTTGCGCGGGTAAGCCACAAGCGCTTCCTGGCTGCCTTCCGGCAGTGAGAGCAGGGCGCACAACGCCTTGGCTTTGTCTGCTGGCATGCTGTTCATGCCCAGGCAGGCGGAAGTGGTCCATACCGGCGACATGCCAATTTCTGCAGCAATCTTTTCCCAGGTCAGATTTTTGGAATTTTTGGCCAAAATAATCGCTTCAGTTACGTCAGACTTTTTCATTGAGGTTCTCCTGGTTGGATAATTTTTCAATTCAGCTTCAATTTAATTCACAGCTAAGAAGGAAATCTTGCAGCAACCTCCGCGTGTGGTGCCGGACGTTCCCGCTTACGAAGGACGTCTCTTCTACACACAGGCCGATAACATCTGCGTGTCGGAAGCGATTGTTCTGATTTCGCTACTCAGATGGCTTTGAATGGGATTCGTAATCACCGGTCCCTTTTGCTCCTGGTAATGTGTTGCAGTCGAGCGGTTTACCAAAAAGTCCACCAAATGGTTGCGCAGTGCGTAATAACCTGGATTTTTAATAATGTCGCCACGCTGCCGCGGCTTCGGAATATCCACTGTAACGGACTCGGCAATCACCGCATTGGGCCCATTGCTCATCAACAAGATACGGTCGGAGAGCAAAATCGCCTCGTCCACATCGTGGGTGATCATAAAAACCGTCTGCTGGGTCTTAACGCAGATTTTCACCAGCTCATCCTGAATCACGCCTCGAGTTAAAGCATCGAGGGCGCCGAAGGGTTCATCCAGCAACAATAATTTCGGTTGCGTTGCAAAAGCGCGAGCAATGGAAACGCGCTGGCGCATGCCGCCGGAAAGCTGTGATGGTTTGCGGTGCTCCGCTCCTTTTAAACCGACGAGATCCAGGTAATCCAAACTGTGCTGTTTAACCTGTTGCTTGGTCCAGGATGGCCAGCGTGCGTGCACACCAAAACGCACATTGTCCAGCGCGCTCAGCCACGGCAGCAGGGAATAATTTTGAAATACTATGCCGCGATCCAGACTGGGACCGCTCACTTCCTTGCCGTCCATAATCACCACGCCGGAAGTAGGGGAGTCCAGCCCGGATAACGTATTCATAATGGTGGATTTGCCGCAGCCTGAATGGCCGATAATGCAAACAAATTCACCTTTGGTGATAGAGAAACTCACATTTTCAAATACCGTCAGCGGCGCCTGATTTTTGCTGCTGAATCGCTTAGTGAGATTTTGTACCTGTAAAAAATGTGCGCTCACATTTTACTCCTGATACTGCACGAGTTTGGCTGCGCCGTTGAGCCCGAGATCCAACAGCATTCCTACCAGACCAATCATCAAAATGGAAAAAATCACGCTGGTGAGATCCAGATTGTTCCACTCATTCCAGACGTAATAACCGATACCGGTTCCACCCACCAGCATTTCGGCGGCGACAATCACCAGCCAGGCAATACCAATGGAAATGCGCATCCCGGTCAAAATAGTCGGTGCTGCAGCAGGCAGAATGACGGTGAGTGCGGTGCGCAACGGCCGCAGTTCGTGAGTGCGCGCCACGTTAATCCAATCGCGCCGCACGTTTGCCACACCAAAAGCGGTATTGATCAGCATTGGCCAGATGGAGCAAATAAAAATCACGAAAATAGCGGAGGTTTCCGAATCCTTGATAATAAACAGCGCTAGCGGCATCCAGGCCAATGGCGAAATCGGGCGCAATATCTGGATATAAGGGTTCAGCGCCCGATACATCAACGGCGACATGCCGATGACAAAACCGATGGGTATCGCAATTAAGGCCGCGAGCAAATAACCGCTCAATACCCGCGAGATGGAATAGGCGAGTTGAATCCCTATGCCTTTGTCATTGGGGCCTTTGTCGTAAAACGGATTGCTCAATTCCTCCCAGGCTTTGGCGGCGATGGCGGAGGGCGGTGGAATACGCGCCTCCTGATCGGCACCTCCCATCAATAATTCATATTCAGACAGTGCTTCCTCGGCTTGTGGTGGCTGGCCGAGGGCCTCCCAGAAGCCGAGTGCGACCATCAAGAAAATCAGCGAAACCAGCGCGGCTTTTTGATTGACGCTCAACATATTTAACCCGCTCTTATTGCAAAGCTGCTGGCGTATTCATCTGGCTTGGTGTAATCAAACTCTTTACCCATGATGACGTACTTTTTATAAG
>JBQGED010000137.1:0-2498 GCA_052039425.1 Sphingobacterium griseoflavum
GACGCGGGCGTTTCACCACCACCCGATGGCTCGCCCCGGTGAGCGCGGCCTGCAGAAGAGCCGCGTCATCGAGATCCTGACCAATCACTTCGTGAAAGGCCTGCATTTCTTTTTTAACCGCTGCGGATTTTTGCCGCTCGGGGAACATAGGATCGAGATAAATAACCTCGGCGACCGGCGCGGTTTGCGCCTGCAGATAGGCAATGCTGTCCCCAGCTAATAAGTGCATGCGGGCGAAGATTTCGCGCAGTTCGGCATCTTCGTACTCCGCGAATTGACGTGCGCGGTCCAGGCCATCTTGCAGCAATGCAGCAGCGACGGGCGAGCGTTCCATCATCATCACCTCACAGCCCAAGCAGGCGAGCACAAAGGCGTCGCCGCCGAGACCGGCAGTAGCGTCGAATACTCGCGGCTTAACGCCAGCGGTGACACCTACGGCCTTGGCGATCATCTGACCTTTGCCACCACCGTAAAGGCGGCGATGAGCAGCACCGCCGGCGCAAAAGTCCACCTGAATACGCCCGTGTTTTTTGCCGTCCGCTGTCTGCAAATAAACGCCATCATGCAGCGCAAAAACCAGACGGTAGACGGCATTGTCACTGGTTTTATTAACTTCGACGCCCAATTCTGCGGCGCAGGCAGCGGCAGCCGGAGGGATGGCAGCGGCTTCGGTGAAAATTTCAATTGCACTGGTCATCGGGAATTATCGCAACGATCTTGGTCGCGGCCTTGTACCACACCAGCCATGCAACAGGTAATTTTTTGCGCTGAGAGAGCTTCAATTGAGCGCCTCCCAGGCGGAAATTTCCTTATCGACACGCGAGTAGGAACTACACTTAAGTAACCACTCACATTGGTATCGTCTGATGGATTTGGATTCCCGCTCCCCGCATACCGAACCAGGCACTTTGACCGTGGGCTTGTACACGCCTTACATACAAGGTTTTTATATCGGCGAACTGGTCAACCAAATTCGTCAGCTGTGCTTCGTCAAAGGCTATCGGCTGGTGGTGATCCGTACCGGCGGCTACGGCAAGTTTCAATCCGCGTTGCAATTAGAGCAGATCGACTGCGCCATTTTTATCCGCAATTCTGTGTCGGCGGAATTTGCCGACACCCTCTATGCGGCCAAACCTTGTGTCGCCATCGCCTACGATTTTTTCCCTCTCACTATTCCGGTAGTAGCGTCCGATCATCAGTTCGGCATTCGTCTGGCGATGGATTATCTGTTCAATGATGGCCATCGCAAAATTGCTTTTGTCGGTGATCTCGGCCAATACGATTTGCGCAAACGTTATGAATTCTATTGCGACGCGCAAGATCAATATCAGCTGGAGTTTAATGAGAACTATGTATTCGCCGTTGACGACACCCAGTTCAGCGGCGGTCGCCAGGCAGCCCAACGTTTTATCGAACGCAACTGTGACGCTACCGGTATTATTTTTGGCGCCGGCCTGACCGGTATCGGTTTTTTGCAATATCTCAAAACCACCCGCCCGGACCTCGCGGAAAAAATTCAAGGCATTTGCTTTGACGCTCTGCCGTTGATTCCTGTGCTGACCCCGAAGCTGGTGAGCATTGATCAGAATCTGCACCTGCTTGCGTATCGCGCACTCAATGCGCTCGAAAGCCAATTGGCACGCAACGAAATCGCTGCGCATGTGCTGGTGGAACCCAAACTGGCCCGAGTGCAACCGGATGCCGAAGCACGCTTCGACGATTTTATGGCCAGCTGCGCCGATTTTGCGGATTTCCACAATCCGAATTACGTCAAAACCCTGCTCGCCAATATGCGTGAATGGCCGGGTAATATCGCCGATTCCGGCCTGGACCAGCTGATGTGCGTGGCCCCTCTGTTCAGCCGATTTATGAATGCGGCATTTTTGTCGCGCCATTTTGTCGACAGCAATCAGAAGCCCTGGATCAAACACATCAAAGCATTTCTGGCTGAAGGTATCAGCAAAACCGATGCATCGGACAGCGCGAGTCTGTGTTGCGAGGAAAAATACCCACCCGCCTCTGTGCGTCAAATCTTCCAAAAAAATTGCGATTTCCAACTGCATATGCCGATTTACCTAAGCGGCAAAATCTGGGGTTTTCTAAGCATTGTTGGGGACAGCGCGGATACTACTCCGGCGGCCAGCTTTTTCGGTTTTGGCGGCTACATCGAGTCAGTGGCGCGCCAATTTGAATTAAATCTGGAAATCAAAACCCTGCACAAAAAAATCGCTGATCACACTACCCTGAGCGCGGCCGAATACATTGCCGACCGCGAGGCCCGCATCATCTGGAATTTTGACGATGGCCTGACCATCTGGTCGGAAAAAGCACTGCAAAAACTCGGATTTAAAACCCCAATGGAGCTGAACATCTACAGCAATATGGACCTCACCGACCGTGTTCACAAAGACGATATAGCCAGTATTCGTGAATATGTCACTCAGAGCATGAGCCATAAAACCGGCTTTCAGACGCAACTGCACTACAAAATGAAAAAC
>JBQGED010000138.1:0-14351 GCA_052039425.1 Sphingobacterium griseoflavum
ATTCCACTCCGCCCAGCCCGGTGGAAAATGGCCGAGCTGGTAACCACCCGGACCTATATCCCAGGGCTCGGCAATCAGTTTTTTGGTGTTGAGCACCGGATCCTGGCGCACGCAGTCGAAAAATCCACCCGCCGGATCAAAGCCATGAATTTCGCGACCGAGCACCGGTGCCAGGTCAAAACGGAAACCATCCACCCCCATCTCCGTCGCCCAGTGGCGCAGGCTGTCCATCACCAGCTGCAACACCCGCGGATGTTTGACGTTGAAGGTGTTGCCGCAGCCCGTGTCGTTGACATAAAAGCGCGGATCCTGGCTGAGCAGACTGTAGTAAGAGCAGTTGTCGATGCCGCGGAAGCTGAGGGTCGGCCCCAGATGATTGCCTTCCGCCGTGTGGTTGTACACCACATCCAGCAACACCTCTATACCGGCGGCGTGCAGGCTGCTGACCATCTGCTTGAATTCCGCCGGATCGTCGCCGGCCATATAGGCGGGGTGCGGCGTGAAAAAATTGAGCGTGTTGTAGCCCCAATAATTCACCAGGTTGCGCTTGATGAGAAAGTGTTCGTCGATGAAGTAGTGGACGGGCAAAAGTTCGATGCTGGTGACGCCGAGTTCCTGCAGGTAGCGGATCACCGGTTCACTTCCCAAGCCAGCGTAAGTGCCGCGCAAATGCGCAGGCAACAGCTCATTCAGCTTGGTGAAGCCTTTGACATGCAACTCGTAGATGACGGTCTCCTGCCATGGGATCGGCCGCTCCAGAGGACGGGGCGGCTCGCCCGGCTGCACCACCACCGCCTTGG
The DNA here is from genome assembly GCA_052039425.1 of Sphingobacterium griseoflavum. GTDB lineage: Bacteria > Pseudomonadota > Gammaproteobacteria > Pseudomonadales > Cellvibrionaceae > UBA5868. The sequence continues at coordinate 801 of JBQGED010000138.1, forward strand.
GCATCTTGGCGGCGTTGTCACTGCGATCAAAGGAAAAGTCCAGACTGGGATCTTTCAGGTTGTAAGCGTAGTGCTCATCGCCCCAGACGAAATCGCCCTTGATGCCCTTCGCGTAAGGGTCTAGCAATAACTTGTGGGGATTGAAGCGATGCCCGGCCTGCGGCTGAAAAGGCCCATGCACCCGATAGCCGTACAACGCGCCCGGAGTCAAACCTTCCACCCAGCCGTGCCATATGTAATCGGTTTGCGCGGGCAGCGTCAGCCGCGCCACTTCCCGCTCGCCCGATTCGTCGAACAGGCAGAGCTCAACCTTTTGCGCATGTTGTGAAAACAAAGCGAAATTGACACCGCCCTCCATAGGGGTAGCGCCAAGAGGATAGGCCGCACCTTCTTTTATGGTATACGCCATAGTGTCGCCAATCGAAACCTCATCAAACTGCTCTGCCGCCGGCTCCCGCCGCAGCGGCGAGGCGCAGGGCGGGAACATACGTCGGCAAAAACGATTTATTCAAGCGTGAACACCAGCGTGGCCAGGGGCGGTATGGTCATGCGGATAGACCAAGGCCGGCCGTGACTCTCCAGCGACTCGGCGACACAGCCGCCGCCGTTGCCACGGTCGCCGCCGCCGTAATAGCGGGCGTCGGTGTTGAGCAGCTCCCGGTAGTAACCGGCGTCGGGGACACCCACGCGATAACCTTCACGCAAAACGGGGGTCATATTGGCCACAATCAGCAAAGGTGCACAACCCTCCGCTTTGCGAATGAAGGCAAAAATTGAATTGTGCCGGTCATCCGCATCTACCCACTCAAAGCCCCGTGGATCGCAATCGTGCCGATGCAGCTGCGGACATTCGCGATAAAGGCGATTTAAATCCTGCACCAGACGCTGAACACCCTGGTGATAGTGAACGTCCAGCAAGTGCCAGTCCAGACTGACATTGTGATTCCACTCTACCCCCTGGGCGAATTCGCCGCCCATAAACAGCAGCTTTTTCCCGGGATGCGTCCACATAAAGGTGTAATAGGCGCGCAGGTTGGCAAACTTCTGCTCGCCCGAGCCCGGCATTTTATCCAGCAGCGAGCGTTTGCCGTGCACCACTTCATCGTGGCTGAGCGGCAAAATGAAATTCTCATTGAACGCGTAGAGCAGACTGAACGTCAGATCGTGGTGGTGGTACTGGCGATGGATGGGGTCGAAGGACATATAACGCAGACTGTCGTTCATCCATCCCATATTCCACTTGTAACCAAATCCCAAACCACCCGCGTGAACCGGATGGGAGACGCCCGGCCAAGCGGTGGACTCCTCGGCGATCATCATGATATCCGGGAAGCGCTCGTAGACCTTCTGGTTGACCCGCTTGAGCAGATCAATCGCTTCCAGATTTTCCCGACCCCCATAGGCATTGGGGATCCACTCGCCATGTTTGCGGCTGTAATCCAAATACAACATGGAGGCCACCGCATCCACCCTCAGTCCGTCCACGTGAAAACGCTCGAGCCAGAACAGCGCGTTGGCAAAGAGGAAGTTGGCAACTTCGCAACGACCGTAGTTGTAGATATACGTGTTCCAGTCCGGATGGAAACCCTGACGGTCGTCGGCGTGCTCGTACAAAGGTGTGCCGTCGAAACGCGCGAGACCGTGGCCGTCGGAGGGAAAATGTCCGGGCACCCAATCGATCAACACGCCAAGCCCCGCCTGGTGGCAAGCATCCACAAAATGCATGAAATCCTGCGGACTGCCAAAACGCGAGGTTGGAGCGTACAAGCCCACTGGCTGATATCCCCAGGAACCGTCAAAGGGAAACTCGCTGATCGGCATAAGTTGAATATGGGTAAAACCCATGTTCAGCAAGTACGGAATGAGCTGCTCGGCAAGCTCCTGATAGGTCAGGTATTCCTGCGGATTTTGCGGGTCTCGCCGCCAGGAGCCCAAATGCACCTCGTAAATGCTGATGGGCTTATCAAGGGCGGACTGGTGCCGGCGATTGCTCATCCAGCAGCTGTCGCCCCAAACGTAATCCCGCGTATCCACCACTCGGGAGGCTGTTTGCGGTGGCCGTTCGGCGGCGAATCCCAAGGGGTCTGCCTTTTGCGGCAGAAGGTGGCCATCGCGGGTTTTGATTTCGTATTTGTAGAGAGTGCCGACACTCAGATGTGGGATGAAGATCTCCCAGATACCGCTGGGAATATGTTTGCGCATCATGTGATGGCGACCGTCCCAGAAGTTGAACTCCCCCACCACGGACACGCGGCGGGCATTGGGCGCCCAGACGGCAAACCGCACTCCAGGCACGCCGTCTATTTCGATCACGTGAGCGCCCAGCCAGTCGTACAGGCGCTCGTGGCGCCCCTCGCCGAACAGATATAAATCCATTTCACCAATGGTAGTGCCGAAGCGATAAGGGTCCTCGCGCACTTCCACATAATCGCCATAGTGAACACGTAAACGATAAGCAAAGCGTGTATCGGCGGCAATCAGACCGGCAAATATGCCGTCGCGCATCAGCGAGAGTTCGCCTAAAAGGTCATCGCCGGACGCGGCAACAACTTCTACCCGGGAGGCGCCGGGCAGAAACGCGCGCACCACATACTGACCAGGGCCCCACTCATGCAGGCCCAGCAGAGCAAATACATCGTCACATTCGGAATAAATAAGAGAATCGAGCTGAGATGAAGACAGCAGAATCAAGTCGTTTTTCACGATCTGGTTTCCTTATCGTTTTTATGCCGCAGCGCAATGAACCGCCACATTAAGCGGCAATGATGGCGAGCCACACGCCACCGGGTTCCGCCTCCGCATGACGCTCGCCGCCAAGGGGGTGCTCTGCGGATGTTGTTAATTTAACGGAGCCGGCTCAGCCGCGCTCCAAAGCAATCGCGCGCAGCAGAGATTGCACACGATCTTCCGAAAACAGCATCTCGAGCGGCACCGCCAACTTGCGTTGCCAGTTCGGATATTGGTAGCTGGTCCCCGGCACATTGACCGGATCCTCCAACAGCTCCAGGTCCTCCAACTGGATGACGAACAACTGGGATGCGCACCGACTCACCCCTTGCAATAGGGTTGCGGCAAAGCCGTGATGCATGGACTCCGCTAGCAAGGCGGAAAATTGGTCGCGCTTCACCAGCCCCTGATTTTCCAACCACTCGAGCAGACGCAATTTTTCCCTATCGCGTTGCACCAGCACTTCCTCGTAATCCACACCTTCTTCCAACAAATTCAAACGCTGACGCAGCTGCAGATCGGAGCCGACCCACCAACTGGCGATGGTCGGCACATCGTGGTTGGTCAACATCGCCAACGCCCGCGGTTCGTATTCCTCCGCCGGACGAAAACGCCCGTCTTGCAGCTTTTCGAAATAAAACAATTTGTTGGTGAAGATATTCGAGCTCATCAGCGCCTCACGGAATTCCGAAGGCACTACGCCCATGTCCTCGCCGATAACCAAGCAGCGGTTGCGCACGCTTTCTAAACGCAACAACCCGAGCATCTCGCGGAACGGGTAATAAATATAGGCGCCATAGTCGGCTGTCTGTCCGGGAGGACACCACCACAACCGCATTAATGCCATGGCGTGATCGATACGCAGGGCCCCGCAGTGCGCCATGTTGGCGCGCAACAGGTTAATAAAATGCGCAAAGCCTGTGGCGCGAAGAGTTGCTGGATCCATGGGCGGCAAACCCCAGTTCTGGCCCTTTTCCGCCAGCGGGTCAGGTGGCGCACCCACCGCCGCAGAGCGACAGAACAATTGCAGATTGGTGGCCACCTCAGCTCCGCCGCCATCCGCGCCGACTGCGAGGTCGCGCATCAATCCCAGCTTCATGCCGCTGTCGCGCGCGTGGCGTTGACAAGATTCGAGCTGGTGATCGGCGAGCCATTGTAAATAGGCGTGAAACTGAATGCGTTCAGCATAGCGATTAATGGCATCCTGCTTCGCGGCGGCGTCGAGCTGATCGATTTGTTGGCCGGTGGTTTCCGCTAATACCTGATATAGGCAAAAATCCTGTAATGCTGCGCCCGCCTCCTGTACAAATTTGCGGAATTTCTGCGCGCGAGAAGTGTTTTTATCAAGTTCGTTGGCCATGAATATGGCGTACATTTCCCTGAACACCGCCATCTTGGTGCTGTAAACCGCGGCGTAAGCCACATTGTCCTGTGCGCGCAAACGCACCAGAATCGGCAAAATATCTGCCGTCTTTTTCACATACTCCGGCTCAACTTCCGGATCGATATAAAGGGGATTGAGAAAGCGTCGATCGGAAGGGCTGTAGGGACTGCAGTGATTTTCGACAGGTGAACGCAACGCGTGTAGGGGATTGAGACCGATCATATCTGCACCGGCATCGGCCGCCTCGGTAATCAGGGTGCGCAGATCGGTAAAATCGCCAATGCCCCAGTTGCGAGCGGAACGCAAAGTATAAAGCTGAACAATAACGCCCCAGGGGCGCTTGCCTTGCACGACCCAATCCGGGGTATACGCCTGGTCGGGGGCCACCACCAACTGGGTTTCCTTAGTTCGGCTGGCATCGTCCACCTGGGTAACTCGCAGGCGATGGTAGCCAATCGGGAGCTCATGCACTTCAATGGCGCGTCGAGTGTAGCGAATGCCCTCGTAAAGGTAGTCACCTACCTCAGGACAATGCGCAGGAATAAATTCGCCACTGCGCGCTCCCCCGGATTCCAGAAAAATCTCGTAATAGAATTTTTTCTGCAAATCATCGGGCATGACGTTAATGGAAAAATGGGAACGCTCACCAGCATCGGTCATGAGCAGTGGCGGAAACCATGTGCGCCAGGGCTCGATATCGAGAGCATATGCTTGTTTCGCGACGACCTCAGGAGAATCTGTATCCACTCCCATCGCCTGGAGCAGGCGACGGCGATTTTCCAGTGACACAGCAACTCTCTCGCCCCGATAGTTGTGATATTCGTCAGCAATACCACGCCAGTAAAACAACTTATCTAAGTTGTCCATAAAGTATTCACCACCAATGGTTTTCGTTTTTAGTTGTCAGGGAGGGGCTCTAAAAACCAAGTCTAGCGTATCTCATGCCAACTTCTAGCAATTTGATCTATGACGGCCAAAAAGCTAAAACAGGCCGCGCCTCATGGAACGGGCGGAAATTACACATCCAAGCTTGATCGCGGCCGAAACAAAAAGTGAAGTATTTTTTTCATACGTCGGCAAAAATTACCGAAACGACCTGAGGCAAATGAATTGGGCAGAAGGAACAATAGAAGGCGCTGACCCGACATAGGCAGTCAGTTCAACACCAATCGGTAAATAAAGAGAGCAGCGCGCGTCTAAAAATTCTGCTGCAGAAAATCTCTGGCTAAACTAGCGGCCGTTGAGTCCGACTTGGCAACTTCCTGCATCAGTCTTTTTGCCTCTGCAGTTTTGCCTTCAGTGTGATAAACCCGCGCCAACTTGAATTTGGCCTCTGGGGTTTTTTGGTGATTAGGGTACTGCTCCACCATCCGCTCAAACCAGCGTTTGGATTGCTCCTGATCGTTTTTCTGCAGATAAATTTGCCCAAGCCAATAAAAGGCGTTTGCAGAATAATGTCCCGATGGGAAATCACTGACGTAACGCAGAAGTGCGTTGGCACCTGCATCCAAATCCCGTTGCTTCAAAACAAGATCAATTGCGCTTCTGTAGGCTGCGAGCTCATCGGCTGGAGCGCCATCAGCGGATACCTCAGAAGTGGTGGTTGACGGCAGCGGTGCATCTGGGACACCACCAGCGGTGGGAGTAGCAGGACGAGAACTGGCGGAGTTGGCAAGCTGGCTCACCCGGCGATCAAGATCCAGATAATCGTCGAGGCGCTGCTGTTTGAGTTGGCGAATTTCGAAAGATTGCTGCTCAACCAAGCCGCGCAATTCGAGCACTTCCTGTTGCAACATCTGCAGCTGATTGAATACTTCAGCCTGAGCGGCTGCGTCTGCTGGTGCGGAACGCGCAGGCGGCGATGAGCGTCCGCCGACTGGCTGGGATTCAATAATCTGAACCTGGGCGTTTGCAAAAGACGCCGCCATCAAGAAGATGGCGGCCGAAATGTGTTTCAACATTTCCCAGAACTTATTGGTAGCTCAGTTCTACACGACGGTTCTTAGACCAGGAGGTCTCGCCGCTGCCGCTTACAGCAGGACGCTCTTCACCGTAGCTGACGGTTTCGATTTTGGAGCTGCTTACACCTTGGAGTACGAGGAAGTCACGCACGGCATTGGCACGGCGCTCACCAAGAGCCATGTTGTATTCACGAGTCCCGCGCTCATCCGCGTGACCTTCAAGGCGCACAGACTTGGAAGCATTGCGCAGATATTCAGCGTGGCCGATCAGAGCAGCTCGAGCTTCAGGCAGCAGCACAGCGGAATCAAATTCGAAATAGAAAACAGTGGCGAGTCCTGCAACGGCAGAAAAATCGCTATCCACGTCAACAGTGCTTTGAGTTACGCCAGCACCAGCACCGGTATCAACATTCGCGTTAGCATTTGGATCTTCAGCAGGCTTATTGCTGGAGCAACCTACCAACAAACCCATTACCACGGCCAAAACTGCAAAAGCTTTAAGTGACTTCAACATTTTCTTGCACTCCCAAGTGAGCATGAAATAAGTAAAACCCAAGAACATTATTTAGAAAACGGGGACCAGGACGGCTCCCGTACATCCCCCTGTTTCGACGGTAAGCGAAACTTTACACCTGCATCCATGGAGACCGCGGCCAAAACACCTTTATTCTGGTGCTGCGTTGCATATAGTAACATAGCTCCGTTTGGCGCGATGCTCGGTGATTCATCCAACCATGTTTCCGTCAGGATGCGCATATTACCAGTTTTCACGTCTTGCGATGTGATATGGAAAATGCCATCTCGGCGGTGCACCATGATCAAAGTTTTGCCATCAGGGGAGAGGCGCGGGCGCGCGTTATAATCTCCCTCAAACGTAAGCCGCTCCACTCGCCCTGTAGCCAAGCTCACTTGATAAATTTGCGGGCTGCCTCCGCGATTGGAGGTAAAAATCAGCGACTTCCCGTCGGACGTCCAATTCGGTTCGGTATCAATCGCGAAATGATCGGTGATACGACGCAATTTTCGCGTGGCAATTTCCAGTGTGTAAATTTCCGGGTTGCCATCCTTCGACAATACCAGCGCCAGCGACTGATCGTCAGGAGACCAAGCGGGGGCGCCATTCAAGCCCTGGAAATTCGTCATCTGGGTACGCTTGCCCGTGGCGAGCTCCTGAATAAAAATCGCCGGACGCGTCGTCTCAAAAGAAACGTAAGCCACCTTGCTCATATCATTTGACCAAGCCGGCGATAACAGCGGCTCGCTCGAGGCGAATAAAACGCGGTCGCGCGCGCCATCCGCATCGGCATAAACAAGGCGATAACGTCCGGCACCTGGTCGTTTTAAATCTTCCACATAAAGGATTTTAGTGCTGAAGGCGCCACGAATACCGGTAATCGCTTCATATACGGCATCGCTGACCGCGTGCGCGATATCGCGCAATTGACTGTCAGTTCCCGCCACTTGCTTCTGAAATACTTTGCGCTGGGATAGCACATCGTAGAGCTCGAACTGCAATTGATAACGGCCACCAACATTGGTCATCTGGCCGATCACCAAGTAAGACGCGCCGAGCATACGCCAGTCGCGGTAGAAAACCTCTGCCTCTGCTTTCGGCATGGACAACATATCTGTCTTGGGAACGGGACGGAAAAATCCGCTGCGCAGCAGGTCCGCCGATACGATGTCCTGAATGTCTTCTGACAGACCGAGACTGCCGGCAAAAGGTACCACCGCAATCGGCGTAGGATTATCCACTCCGGAAGTAATCTCGATGGTGAGCCTCGCCATCGCTGGTGTTGCGAAGAGGCCCAATATAAAAATAAAAATCCAGCTATATTTCACTGTCTCAAATCCTGCGGATTGAAAAGAAATTCAAATTCACGATAGTGGCGCTCAAAGACTTCTCTCGGCATATCTTTTATTTCGTCAAACTGCTCCACACTTTTCACCGCATGCACGGCCGACAGATCAAACGCAGAATTACCACTGCCTTTCAGTACGTCAACACTCACTACACGTCCGGTAGGCACCAATTTAATCAACAAAAGACATTGCATACCATTGCGAGCGGACGCCGGGCGACTCCATTTGGCGCTCACCCGCTGGGCAATGGCACTCATATAACTCTGCGCTGTAACCGCGTAGGACTGTTCTTCCAATAGCGCCTGCTCCTGCGCTAGCGCCGCTTCAAATGCTTGCTGTTCACGCTGCTTGCGCACTTGCTCCTGCTGTTGTTTATCCGCCTCGGCTTTTGCCTTGCGCTCTGCCTCCGCTTTGCGTTCAGCTTCTGCCTTTTTGCGCGCAGCGTCTTCCTGCTGCTTTTTTTCCTGCTCTTTTTTCTTTCTTTCCGCTTCTGCCTTTTGCGCTTGCTCCTGCTTGCGCTTTAACTCCTGTTGTTTTTTTTGCTGCTCCAGGCGCTCCTGCTCCTTGCGCTTCTGGGTCAGATCGACCACTTGCGGTTTATCCGCAGGTTTCTGCCCTTTTGCTTGATCCTCAAGCTTTACCAGCTTCGCCTGGACAAAATTTGGCGTTTTGATTTGCGGCGGTGTCGGTGCCGGTGCCAGGCCAAAAAATAAAAAAGCCAGCAAGGCCCCGTGCAAGCCTACGCTAAGAAGCGCGGGGACAATGTTTTTTTCAAAGATGGAAATCATCGGCCCAAATCAAATTCTCGGCGGGTCGGTGACTAGACCCACTGAGGGCGCGCCCGCTGCCTGCAGCTCCGTCATCAGCGCGACAACAGTACCGTAAGGAACAGCAGTATCACCCCATACTAAAACTGGCGTTGCGGGTTTCTGCCGCAGGATTTTAGCTACTGTATCGGTAATTTCTTTTATAGGTTTGGGGCTCTGTTGATTCTGCCCTAGATTCAGATAATAGGTTCCATCGGTTTTTACAGAAACGATCAGCGGTTCATCTTCCTTATTATCGATGGGTGCCGAGGGCGCCTGAGGAAGATCCACTTTCACTCCTTGCATCAACAAGGGTGCGGTCACCATAAATACCACCAACAACACCAGCATCACGTCGATATAAGGAACGACGTTGATCTCTGCCATGGGCTTGCGTTTGTTGGGTGTCATAATTCCGCCTAGCCTCCGTGCACCTGACGATGCAGTACGGCGGAAAACTCCTCTGCAAACGTATGATAGTTCGCCTTCAGCTGTTCTGCGCGAGCGGAGAACCGGTTATACGCAAGCACAGCTGGAATTGCGGCAAATAAGCCCATAGCAGTAGCGACGAGCGCTTCGGAAATACCCGGCGCCACAGTCGCCAGTGTCGCCTGATGAACATTAGCCAAACCGCGGAATGAGTTCATGATCCCCCACACCGTGCCGAACAAACCTACATATGGGCTTACGGATGCGACGCTCGCCAAAAATGGCAGATTTTCCTCAAGCTTTTCCTCCTCCCGGGCAAGCGCGACACGCATCGCCCTCTGGGTACCTTCCATAACGGCATCTTTATCGGTACCGGGCTGCTGACGTAAGCGGGAAAATTCTTTAAAGCCAGCGCGAAAAATATTTTCTACACCTTCGGCGTTATCGCGCGCGGAATTGCCCTGGCGGTACAACTGTGAGAGGTCGATGCCGGACCAAAACTGTCGTTCAAAATTCACCATCGCCTGTTTGGCGCGTGCCTGATAGATACCGCGTTGCACGATCATGTACCAGGAGACGACAGAAGCGAGCATTAGCAGCGCCATCACCAACTGCACCAGCAGGCTGGCTTCAGCGATTAGATGCCAAATGGAGAGTGTTTCAGTCTGGTTCATCAAAGCCGTTCCTTATACGTATCTTGTTGATGGCAGACGCATTGAATATGCAAAGCATATATCCCACGTTCCGAACCAGCCAAGCAAAACCCAAAGAATGAGACATGTTTCTGTATGGGTTTTGTGTTGTGCGGAAAGACAGCACAGCGCAACCACGTCATGAGCCGACTGGTATTCGCGGCTACACGGTCGCCAACGCGACAAAACGCATGTTTGAGCTTCATAGAGATAGGGAGTTCCATAGCGCAGAATTGCGGCGAGACGTCACGGGAGATGAGTCGTTTGAGGCGCCGGATTTTATAGGTTTCGAATTCGCTGTGCTATAGACAGTACAAAATTTTTTCAAAATCCCGGAAGATCCGTCTGACCGGCGCGCGCAGGTGTCAAACCAAAATGGTCATACGCATACTGAGTCGCCACCCGGCCGCGCGCCGTGCGCATCATGTACCCCTGTTGGATCAGATAAGGCTCGAGCACATCCTCAATGGTGTCTCGCTCCTCACTGATAGCCGCCGCCAGACTCTCCACCCCTACTGGACCCCCGCCGAATTTTTCCATCAACGCCAACAGCAGGCGGCGATCCATATGGTCAAACCCGCGCGCATCCACATTCAACATATTCAGCGCCGCATCCGCTACGGCGGCACTGACAACGCCGCCGCTTTTGATTTCCGCATAATCACGCACGCGTCGCAGCAAACGGTTGGCGATCCGCGGCGTACCGCGCGAACGCTTCGCCACTTCCTCTGCACCATCGATATCCAGCTGCACACCGAGAAGCTGCGCCGAACGCATGACGATCTGAGTGAGATCGACGACATTATAAAATTCAAGGCGCTGCACAATGCCGAAGCGATCGCGCAGGGGCGATGTCAGCAGACCCGCCCTCGTAGTCGCCCCCACTAAAGTGAAGGGAGGCAGATCGAGCTTGATGGAGCGGGCCGCCGGGCCTTCGCCGATCATAATGTCGAGCTGATAATCCTCCATCGCTGGATACAGGATTTCCTCGACCACAGGGCTAAGGCGATGGATTTCATCGATAAAAAGCACATCACCCGGCTCGAGATTGGTCATAAGCGCGGCGAGATCCCCTGCTTTTTCCAACACCGGGCCTGAAGTGGTTTTCAGGTCCGCATTCATTTCGGCGGCAATAATATTGGCGAGCGTGGTTTTGCCGAGACCGGGAGGACCGAATACCAAAGTGTGATCAAGCGGTTCACCGCGCTTTTTCGCCGCGCCGATGAAAATTTCCATCTGCTCGCGCACCACCGGCTGGCCGATATAATCGCGCAACGTTTTAGGACGAATCGCGCGGTCTTGCACATCCTCGCGAGGTTTGGCAACGCCGTCGATTAGACGGCCCGCAGCAAATTCATCCGGTTCGATCATGTGGAAAATCTCACTAATTATTTCGGCATCATGCTGCGCAACGCCAGCCTGATCAAATCCTCACTGCGTTCAACATTGTGCTCTGATAACACACCGTTGATCGCCTTGGCGGCTTCGACGGGTTTGTAACCGAGCGCGATCAACGCGCTCTCGGCATCCGCAACGATTTGATTTTCCGAGGTCACCACCGCTTTGGCCGGTGCCGGAATCGGGCCGTCTGCCGCCGCCGACCAGTCGCGCAAACGATCGCGCATTTCCACGATCAAGCGCTCTGCCGTTTTTTTACCGACGCCCGGAACCTGCACCAGCGCATTGAGGTTGTTGTTCATCACACAGCGGACAAACTCGCTGCTGTCCATGCCGGACAAAATGCCCAGCGCCATTTTCGGCCCGACATTGCTTACTTTAATCAGCTGACGAAACAGCGCGCGGTCTTCTTTATTGATGAAGGCGAATAATTGCTGAGCGTTTTCGCTGACGGAAAAATGCGTGTGCAATACCACCTCCTCACCGACAGCGGGCAAGCTGTAAAAAGTCGTCATAGGTGCCAGCAGGTCATAACCGACCCCGTGCACATCCACCAGCAAATGCGGAGGTTGTTTTTCCAGAAGTACGCCGCGCAAACGTCCGATCACACCAATCTACCCCGCCGAAAATGACGCGCCTGCGTCAGATGAATCAAATTGTGTTGCGTATTCGCGTGACAGAGCGCCACCGCCAACGCATCCGCCGCGTCCTCTTGCGGTGCGCTTGGCAGACCCAACAGGGTCTTCACCATATGTTGCACCTGTAGCTTATCCGCAGCGCCCGTACCGACCACCGATTGTTTCACCTTGCGCGTTTCGTACTCAAAAACGGCGAGATCGCGACTTGCGCCGGCGACAATCGCCGCGCCTCTGGCCTGCCCCAGCTTCAAGGCCGAGCCGGCACTTTTGGCCATAAACACTTGTTCGACCGCCATCTCATGGGGGTGAAACTGCACAATGATTTCCGAGACGGCCGCGAAGATTTCTTTCAAACGCTCCGGCAGCGCCAACGCTGAAGGAATGCGAATCACACCGCTGGCGATATAGCGATTTTTTGCCCCCGCGCGTTCCACCAGTCCGTAACCCGTTTTGCGTGAACCCGGATCAATTCCCAAAATCACCGTCACGCCGCCTCCCTACAACATATCGGGAGACTATATATAGAAGAAGCGCGGGGCATTGTTCGCATAGAGGGTCCGCCACGAAGAACTGTATTCTTATACAGCTTAGATGCTTGCCGGGTCAGCCTGCAACCACTCTGCGACAGGAGCGATATGCCAGTCGATCGGTTGCTGGCCGCGCTGTACCAACCACTCATTGGCTTTGGAGAAATGGCGATTGCCGAAAAAGCCCCGATGAGCCGACAGCGGCGAGGGGTGAGGTGACTTCAACACCAGATGTTTGCGTCCATCGATCAACGCGCCTTTTTGCTGCGCGTAGGAGCCCCACAATAAAAACACCAAGCCCTCGCGCTCGCGGTTCAGCGCGGAAATGGCTTGATCGGTGAAGGTCTCCCAGCCTTTGCCTTGATGGGAACCGGCGCGCGCCTGCTCCACAGTCAGAGTCGCGTTGAGCAATAATACGCCCTGCTCGGCCCAGGATTGCAGACAGCCGTGGGGCGGCACTGGGATTCCCAGATCCTGTTGAATTTCTTTAAAGATATTCAGCAGCGAAGGCGGAAATGGCACACCGGGCAAAACCGAAAAACACAAACCGTGGGCCTGTCCGGGGCCGTGATAGGGATCTTGTCCCAAAATCACGACTTTCACCGCATCGAACGGCGTTGAATTAAAGGCGTTGAAAATATTTTTGCCGGGAGGATAAATAATTTTTCCGGCCTGCTTTTCCGCCTGCAGAAAAGCCCGCAGAGATTCCATATAGGGTTTATCGAATTCGCCCTTAAGTACCTGCAGCCAGGATGGCTCGAGCTGGATATTGCGGAGGTTGGACATCGCAGAACACCTTTGTCGAATATGCCGAAAACCTGTCTGCGGGACGCCGGAGGCTCAGCCTCCGGCTATAAAAATCCCTTAGGCTTCCGGGCGCATGTGAGGGAAGAGCAGCACGTCGCGAATGCTGGCGGAGTTGGTCAGCCGCATGACCAAACGATCTATGCCGATACCCTCTCCCGCCGTGGGCGGCAAGCCGTATTCGAGGGCGCGAATATAGTCCGCGTCGTAGTGCATCGCCTCCAGGTCGCCAGTTTCTTTTTCCGCAACCTGTTGGCGAAAACGCTCGGCCTGATCTTCTGCGTCATTGAGCTCAGAAAATCCGTTGGCGATTTCGCGCCCG
>JBQGED010000139.1:0-5327 GCA_052039425.1 Sphingobacterium griseoflavum
ACATGTATTTGCATACCTGCTCGCGCATCCAACCGGCATTCAAATAGGTCATGCCGGTGAAAAACAGCGTCCAGAAAGCGGCGGCGGGGTGAATATCAAAATACACAAAACCATCGGGCGCCCGGTGAGGGACAAAGCCCAATAACAGTTCGCGAATCGGCGTGAAATAACCGATGAATGTGACCCCCGTAATAAAAGCGATCAATACCCAGAGGGAGTGTTTGGCAGATTTGCGCAGGACTTTTTCCATATTCCACGGCTGGCGATCCAGCTTGATGCGCTTGTTGCGGTCGCCCTCGCAAAAATGTTCTACCGAAATAAACATCAGCGTCCAAACGGTTTGCGGGCAAGTAAATCCGCACCACACTCGCCCTAAAAGAACGGTAACGGTGAAAAGGGTAAACGCGGAAATAATCAGCGCCCAGGCCAGCAACATAAAATCCTGCGGCCAGAAAATCAGCCCGAGAATATGGAATTTGCGTGCGGATAAATCGAAGAGAACAGCCGGTTCGCCATTAATGGTGAACCAGGGCAACAACAGGAAACCGAGTATCAGCGGGATACCGGTGTAACGGCGGATACGCTGATAAAAACCGGTGATTTTGCGGGTATAGATTTTGGCTTCAGATTCGTAGAGGTTGACGTAACGAATCCCGTTTTCTTTCTTGCCAGACTCATGGTCTGGATTGAGGTCATCGGACACTCATGAAACCCTCGGAAAGAGCAGCCGCCGAGGCGGCCACTCCGGATTTTATAAATCGAGCGACAGGCTGTAGACGTAGGCAGCCAGAAGGTGAATTTTTTCCTCCTGAAGCATGTCCTTCTGCGCTGGCATTACGTTCGCACGGCCACCGCGTACGGATTGGGCAATACCGTCACGGCTACCATCGTAGAGCCAAATGTCGTCGGCGAGATTGGGGGCGCCCAGCAATTGATTACCTTTACCATCGGCGCCATGACAGGCCGCGCAGTTCTGCTGGAACACTTTACCGCCCTGCTCCATTTGCGCCTGGCTGTGCTCACGTCCTGACAAGGACAACACATACTCCGTCACCGCCAATACGTTCGGTTCGCCGATGATCGGCCCCCACGGCGGCATATTGCCGGCGCGGCCGTGCAGCAGCGTCTCTTTGATCTTTTCCGGAGTGCCGCCGTACAACCAATCTTTGTCGGTCAAATTGGGAAATCCGTAGTTGCCGCCGCCATCAGCGCCGTGACAAACCGCGCAATTGTTGGCAAACAGGCGCACACCCACTTTCATGGCACCGTTGTCCTGCGCCAGTTCCTCAATGGACATCTGCGTGTAGGCGCCGAAAATTTCATCCTGCACCTCGCGGGCCTGTTCGTGCTCGCGCTCCAACTGGTTTGCCGAGGTCCAGCCGCCGATACCGGGGAAACTGCCTAAACCCGGATACCACACCAAATAAATCGCGGAAAAAACCAAAGTGCCGACAAACAACTGAAACCACCACTTCGGCAGCGGGTTGTCGTACTCTTCAATGCCGTCGTAAACGTGGCCCGTGGTGCGGTTTTCCGGCTCTTCGTCATCTTTTATCGCCACTTTGCGGTTGGCAAACAACACCCAGACCACCAGGGCGAGACACGCCAATGTCAGCCCGACAATCCAGATATTCCAGAAAATACTCATAATTTGTCCTGCTTTTGCTTGGTATCAGTGGCTTTTTCCGCATCACGCTGCGGCTGTTCCTCGTCGGCAAACGGCAATTTCGCCGCCTCTTCGAAACGCTTGCGCCGCTTGGGCGCAAAGGCCCACCAGCAAACACCGATAAATGCCAATAAAACCAGTATCGGCGAGATACTGCGTAAGGTATTGATATCCATGGCTCACCGCTTGTAAGTGAGGAGCGTTCCCAGCTGTTGGAGATAAGCGACAAGAGCGTCCATCTCAGTCACGCCGCGCACGGCATCAGCTGCGCCGGCAATGTCAGCCTCGGAGTACGGCACGCCCACTTTGCGCAGAGCCGCCATTTTTTCGCCGGTGTATTTGCCCGTGAGCACGTGGTCGTACAACCAGGGAAATGCCGGCATATTCGAGTTGGGCACCACGTTACGCGGGTTAAATAAATGCGCTTTGTGCCACTCGTCGCTGTACCTCTGCCCCACACGCGCAAGGTCAGGCCCAGTGCGTTTAGATCCCCACAAGAACGGGTGCTCGTAAACAGATTCACCGGCAACGGAATAGTGGCCGTAGCGTTCAACTTCCGCCCGCAATGGACGCACCATCTGGGTGTGACACACATGGCAGCCTTCGCGGATATAGATATCGCGACCTTCCAGTTCCACCGCCGTCAGCGGCTTCAAACCCTCCACCGGTGCGGTGGTGTCTTTCAGGAAAAACTGCGGAACAATTTCCACCAATCCGCCAAAGCTGATGGCCACAACGATCAGCACGATCATCAGGCCAATATTTTTTTCGACTATGTCGTGATTCTTCATGGATGCGCTTCCTCAGACCAATTGCGGTTGTGCGGCTTTTTCCGGCTCAATCGCCTGCTCTGAACTCACAGTGCGGTAAGCGTTGTAGGCCATCAACAACATGCCAGCAAGGAAAAATGCGCCGCCGAGGAAGCGCACGAAATAACCGGGATAACTGGCTTCAACGCTCTCGACAAAACTGTAGGTCAAGGTGCCGTCGGTGTTGAACGCGCGCCACATAAGTCCCTGCAGAATGCCGTTCACCCACATGGACGCGATGTACAACACAGTGCCAATGGTCGCGAGCCAGAAATGCGCGTTGATCAGGCGCACGCTCCACATGGCTTTTTGTCCGGTCAACACAGGCAGCAGATGATAAATCGCACCGATGGAAATCATCGCAACCCAGCCGAGCGCGCCAGCATGAACATGGCCGATGGTCCAGTCGGTGTTGTGGGAAAGGGCGTTAACCGTCTTGATCGACATCATCGGCCCTTCAAAAGTCGACATACCGTAGAACGACAGCGATACCACCAAGAACCGCAGCGTCGGGTCGGTACGCAATTTATGCCAGGCGCCAGACAGGGTCATCATGCCGTTAATCATGCCGCCCCAAGAAGGCGCCAATAAAATCAGAGACATCACCATGCCGAGGCTCTGCGCCCAGTCCGGCAGTGCGGAATAATGCAAGTGGTGTCCACCCGCCCATACATACACGGATATCAACGCCCAGAAATGCACGATGGAGAGCTGATAGGAATACACCGGGCGCCCAGCCTGTTTCGGCACGAAGTAATACATGATGCCGAGGAAGCCGGCAGTGAGGAAAAAGCCCACGGCGTTGTGGCCGTACCACCACTGAATCATCGCGTCCGCAGCGCCGGCATAGGCGGAATAGGATTTAAGAGCGTGCACCGGCACTGCAGCGCTGTTGACCACATGCAATACCGCGACGGTGATGATGAAAGCGCCAAAAAACCAGTTCGCCACATAAATGTGCGAGGTGCGGCGTTTCACGATAGTGCCAAAAAATACGATGGCATACGCCACCCAAACCAGCGTAATGGCGATGTCGATCGGCCACTCCAGTTCAGCGTACTCCTTGGCGGAGGTGTAGCCCATTGGCAGCGTAATAGCGGCGGCCACAATAATTGCCTGCCACCCCCAGAACGTGAACGGGATAAGAAATCCGCCAAACAAAGGCGCCTGACAAGTGCGCTGCACTACAAAATAGGACGTGGCGAACAGGGCACAGCCGCCAAAGGCGAAAATCACCGCATTAGTATGCAAGGGCCGCAAGCGGCCAAAGTGGCTATAGGGCTGCCAGAAATCATTGATTTCAGGCCACATCAATTGCGCTGCAAGCAGCACACCCACAGCCATGCCAACAACGCCCCAGACGATGGTCATAATGCTGAATTGACGCACCACCTGGTAGTTGTAGACAGGGGCAGGTAAGGCGGATGCCGCCGTGTCATTGCTCATAGACAAGTTCCAATAGTTAATAAAATAGAATCGGGACACACGCGGACTTCCGTTCCGCGATTCAGAGCTGTACGCACGTGATGAAGATTTTCGATGGCTGTTGTTTAAGCAGTATAGATGGGAATCCAACTCTACATTTGACTGGCGTCAAACCCGTTGGAAATAAAATCGCCTGCTGGTACTCCGCCCTTTTGCACAACGTCCCAAAACATCAAACGTTTACAAATACATCTCAGGAAATGTAGACCGCAATCCTTGATCAGTAAAAATTAAAGCGCAAACCCAAAGCAAAACTCTCGTTGCTTTCGTTACTGGTGGCGACTTCGGCATTGAGGCTAAATGCGCGGGAAAACCAATAATTCAAGCCCACACCAAAAATGGTTTCACTCAAATCATCGATGGATTCATGGGTAACAAAGGCGCGCCCTTCAACGCCAGGAGAAAAATATCCGCGCGCGCCAAAGGTGCCGCCAAAACCTGCATCGGAATCCGGGCCGTAATCGCGGTTAATCATTGTGGCGAGAAGATAAATGCCGGATTCGCGGCCGACATCGGCACGCAATCCTAAAGAAAGTGCGGTGGAAGTGGATCCACAGCCTTTATTGCCGGTGAGATCTGTATGTTGCCCGTGAAAAAACGCGATCTCGTTGAGCGCGAGACTGCCTTCTATGTAGATGCCGTCCTGCTCGCAACCGATATCCAGATGCTGACGCGCGTAACCGGCGCCAAGGTAATTGTAATTCGGCCGAGCCGCATAACTGGGCGCAACAAAAACAAGAGCCAAAACAACAACAGCAAAACAGCGTGAAAGCATGGTGGTCCTCAATAAAAGTGGATCACCGCTCTTAACGGCGGTTTGAATGTGTATTGATCGGCGGGTGACCCGCCGTTTTTAACCAGTTAACAATCATTCAGTTAAATCAGTTTACGGCCTTTTTGCGCTGCAATGCGCATACGCAGGGCGTTGAGTTTGATAAAGCCCTCAGCGTCTTTCTGATTGTAGGCGCCCGCGTCGTCTTCAAAGGTTGCGATTTTTTCGTCGAACAGACTGTCCGCAGAGCGGCGGCCGACTACAGTCACACTCCCTTTGTAGAGCTTGACCCGGACATCGCCATTCACAAACGCCTGCGATTCGTCGATTGCTTTTTGCAGCATCAAACGCTCCGGTGACCACCAGTAACCGTTGTAGATCATGGCGGCGTAGCGCGAAATGAAAGAGTCCTTCAGATGAGCCACTTCACGATCCAACGTGATGGACTCAATGGCGCGGTGGGCTTTCAGCATGATGGTGCCGCCGGGAGTTTCATAGCAGCCACGTGATTTCATACCGACGTAGCGGTTTTCCACCAGATCCAGCCGACCAATACCGTGTGCACCACCCAATTTGTTCAGTGTGGCCAAAACGG
>JBQGED010000140.1:0-6734 GCA_052039425.1 Sphingobacterium griseoflavum
GGCCGCTTGCGGCGGTAATGGATCTCCCAACGGCAATTCGTCTTCCAGCAGTTCGTCCTCAAGCTCATCTTCTTCCAATTCATCGTCGACTAGCTCCTCCAGCAGCTCATCTTCGTCGTCCTCAAGTTCGTCGAGCAGCTCCAGCTCCTCCGGTGTGGCGGCGGTTTATCGGTCGGGAGATTATGTCATCGGGGCGGATATTTCTTATTGGTCGGAGCAGCTGTCGCGAGGTGCGCGTTATGTGGACACGGACGGCACCAACAAGGATTTATTGGAGCTGCTGAAAAAGCACGGTTTCAACCTGATCCGCCTGCGCACTTTTGTGGACCCCTGGGCAGCCTATGGCTATGCAGCCAATACCAACGGCTGCAGTGGTAAAAGTGAGCCTTTTACCGGCAAGGAGGACATCATTCGCACCGCTCAGCGCGTCAAGGCTGCAGGCATGGGGCTGCTGCTGGATTTCCATTACAGCGACACTTGGGCCGATCCGGGCAAGCAGGTGATACCGGAAGCTTGGCGCGGCGCACGCAATATTGACGAGCTGGCCAATCACGTTCGGCTGTATACCTTGGATGTATTGGAATCCCTGCGGGCGGTGAACGCGTTGCCGGATATGGTGCAGGTAGGCAACGAGATCACTCCCGGCATGCTAATTCATGTGCCCACATCCAGCACCGACTGTTGGGGCAATAATTCCACGGTGAATACCGCCTTGAACGGCCAAGCCAACAACAATAATTGGCCCAATCTGGCGCGTTTGTTAAATGCCGGTTTGCAGGCAGTGAAACAGGTGAGCCCGAATATTCAAACGGTGCTGCATATCGAAAATACCGGCAGACCCAATGATGTGGAATGGTGGATCGACAGCGCCCTGCGTCAGAACCTGCAGTTCGACATTATGGCTTTCTCCGCCTATGCCGCTTTCCAGGGCCCTGCATCCAACTGGTCCACCTATTTTCAGCGTTACGCCGCGCGCTACCCGCAACTGCAATTTCTGGTGGCGGAGTACAACCCGGAAGCGCGTTTATTGAACGATGTGATGCGCGCTCTGCCGGACGGTCGGGGGCGCGGCACCATTATCTGGGAGCCGACCGAATCTGGCTCCTGGGGCGATGCGTTGCTCCCTTGGTCGACGGGGGATATCTATAGAGCCATTCCGGCGCGGTTTCAGGAATATGACACCATGGTGCGGGATTACGGTCTGCGCTGATGTCATCAAAAGCCATCGCAAAAACGCGGATGCTTGCGGTGGCTGTTGACAGTTAAGTAATTACAAAACCAGCCAAAGCATAATTTCCCCTTGGGATTCAAAAATGAAAAATCTGGACTCGCCGGTTTTTTATCTCAATAATCGGCGGGTTTCGGTTAAATGACTCAGCTATTGCGCCTGATGTCCTGGCTGCCGTGAGTCTCAATCCATCGGATGTGCGTTCATCCGCAACCGTCAGAGCAAATTAATCATCATGCAAAGCGAAGCGGACCAGCTCAAGCAACCATTGCTTGTTGTGGGCGTCGGTGTGTCCTCAGGTAATTTGGATACTTTGATCGAATTTTGCCAAGCCGTGCCAGCCGAATCCGGGCTTGTCATTCTTATCTCCCTTTACGAAGATCATCCGCATGCGGAGCTGCAACGCGTGCTCGCGGGTCTTGCGGAAAATCACAACCTTCAGATCGCACAGGACGGGCAGATGCTGGAGGGGGACGCCATTTATCTGCTACCGCCTGGTTACCATCCTCGTATTGCGCAACATGTTCTGCGTTTGAGCCGGGTGAAAGAGCGCCGCGTGCAGCGCTTAGCGATTGATCAAATGCTACGCGCAGTGGGCGATGCCTACGGTGCCCAGGCGGTGGGAGTGCTACTGGCGGGCCCCGGCCGCGACGGTTCGGTGGGATTGCGCGCGTTGAAGGCCGCGGGTGGACTTACTCTGGTACAGGACCCGAAAACCGCCAACCAGGCGACCATGTTGCGCAACGCCATCAATGCGGGCGTCACCGACCGTATATTGGCGGTGAGTGCCATCCCTCGAGCCATAGTGGATTACGCGGAACACCCCTATCTGAATATTGAGGATAACGGCGAAGACCCCCAGGAAGAGCAGCTGCAGGCGATTACCGCATTTTTGAAGCAAAAAGAAAATTTCGATCTCAATCAATATAAAGAAGGGACGGTGCGTCGGCGCATTTATCGGCGTATGAGTTTGACCGGGCAGAAAACCCTCGGTGGCTATGTGAGCTTATTGGAGGAAGATCCGGAAGAGCGGCGCTTGTTGATGGGTGACTTGCTGATTAATGTCACGGATTTTTTTCGCGATCGCCGAGCCTTTGAAACCCTGGAAAAGCTGGCGCTGGATCCGCTGCTGCAGCGCGCCGAAGACGGGGCAGAAATTCGCATTTGGGTGCCGGGCTGCGCCAGTGGTGAGGAGGCTTATTCTCTCGCCATTTTGATGACAGAAAAAATCGATAAAATTGGTAAAGATCTCGATCTTAAAATATTCGCCACGGATGTTGACGCAGAAGCGATTCGTATTGCCAGAGGTGGTATTTATTCAGCGGAAGAGGTTAACGAATTACCTGAAACCTATATCCAAAAATACTTCAAAACACTGGATGACGATCAATATAAAGTTCACAGTCATTTGCGCGAAAAAATTTCCTTCGCAACTCAAAACGTCTACACCGACCCGCCGTTTTCCCGCTTGGATCTGATCAGTTGCCGGAATCTGCTGATTTACTTGCGCCGCAATGTGCAGGAGCGAGTATTGAAGTCATTTTATTTCGCGCTAAAACCCAACGGATATTTGTTTCTTGGCAGTTCGGAAAATATCGGCAGCCAGAAAGATCGCTTTAAACAGCTATCGCAAAAATGGCGGTTGTTTGAGCGCTATGACAACGGCGACTCCCGTTATATATCGCCGCCGCGGCCAGGTATGTTGAGTATTTCCTCATACCGCAAAGGTGAGCGCGACCGAAGTAAAAAAGTTCAGGACCTGGATTTTGCCGTCGTTGCCAGGGAGGCGATATTGAGGAATGTGCCACCTTCGGTGGTGGTCGGCGCGGACAACCGGGTTTTATACGTGCACGGCGACCTGCGCCATTTGATTCGCGTGCCGGAGGGCGAGCCGAATCTCGATCTCATGCGCATGCTCGATAAAAATTTGCGCTCGCGGCTGCGCAGTGGTTTTTTTAAAGCGCGGCAAACCAAAACACCGGTGGTGCTGCGATCACCCACGGTTTTTAATGAAGAACTCCCGCAAAACCCGCCACTGCAAGTCACCATTTGCCCGCTCAATCATCCAGATTTGACCGACGATGCCCTGATTGTCACCTTCGAGGAAATTATGGCGGTGGGGGTGGATTTTCATCACCGCAGCGCTGCTATCGCCGCTTCTGATCAGGACAAAATGGTCGAAGCCATGGAGCGCGAATTAAATGATACACGGCGTGAACTACAAAATACTGTGGAGGAGCTGGAAACCAGTACGGAGGAATTGCGCGCAGCTCACGAAGAGGCGCTTTCCACCAACGAAGAATTACAGTCCGCGAATGAAGAATTGGAGGCGAGCACCGAAGAACTGCGCTCGCTGAATGAAGAGTTGTCGACAGTCAACGATCAATTGAAAGAAAAGATCGACGAAGTACAAAACGCACATAATGATCTGGAAAATTTTATGGCGAGCACCAACCTCGCCACGATTTTTCTGGACAGTAATCTGCGCGTAAAACGCTATACCCCTGCGGCGGAACGTCTGCTGCGCATGGGACCCGGGGATATAGACCGCTGTGTGATGGAAATTTCCCGACCGCTGATAAACGAAGACACGGTAGAGGATGCGCGCCGGGTGCTTGAGAGCGTGGAGCCGGTGGAGCAGGAAATTGCGGTGGAGAACGGCCGCTGGTTTATGCGCAAAATCCTGCCCTATCGCACCGAAGATAGACGCATCGACGGGGTGGTCATCACCTTTAACGAAATCACCGCGCTTAAACAAGCCGTGCGCGGTCTGGAAACGCGTGAGCATCAACACGCAATCGTTGCCAAGCTTGGTCTGGACGCATTGACCATGACCGATCTTGACGAATTGATGGATCAGATGGTGCGCACGGTGGTGCACACACTCGATGCGGATTTATGCAAAGTGCTTGAATATGATGCGGAGCGCAATGATTTTTTGCTGCGCGCCGGTTTGGGTTGGCGCGGGGCGGAAATCGG
Source organism: Sphingobacterium griseoflavum (assembly GCA_052039425.1). Classification (GTDB taxonomy): domain Bacteria; phylum Pseudomonadota; class Gammaproteobacteria; order Pseudomonadales; family Cellvibrionaceae; genus UBA5868. The sequence goes on from JBQGED010000140.1 coordinate 4,208, forward strand.
TATTACCCGCGTACCGGGAGATTTGGATTCCCAGGCGGGTTACGCACTGAAAGAGCATCAACCGGTCATAGTCGAAGATCTGCGCAAGGAAAAACGTTTCCGCGGCCCCGCACTGCTGAGTCGCCATGGTGTCATCAGCGGCGTTAGTTGTCTGGTGCCCGGAGTGGATGGCTCCTGGGGTGTGATGAGTGTGCATACCCGATCACAGCGGCATTTCACCAAAGACGACGCCAATTTTTTATCGTCCGTCGCCAATTTATTGAGCGTGGCGATCCAACGGCGCGATAGCCAGCTGAGTCTGCAAAAGAGTGAAGAGCGCCTGGATATGGCGCGCGCGTCGGCTGGCATCGGCATTCACGATTACGACGTTGTCCGCGGCATTATTTATTGGGACCAGAAAGTCCGCGAAATCTGGGGACTGCCCGATTCCCAGGAACCGGTGGCGTACGAAGTATTTAGCGAAGGCGTGCATCCGGAGGATCGCGAGCGGGTGCAAGAAGTCATTAATGACATATTGCAAAAGAATAGCAATAGTCAGATGAAGATTGAGTACCGCGTGGTCAATCGCTTTGATGGCAAAATCCATTGGGTGGAAGTCACTGGCAAAAGCGTGGTGTGCAATGGTCAAGTGGTGCGCCTGGTGGGCACGGTCCGGGATATTTCCAAACGCAAACAGCTGGAAATTGAGCTGCACGACAGCGAGCAGAAATTGCGTATCGCCAAAGACTCCAACAAGTTCGGCGCATTTGTTTATCACCTCCAATCCGCAGAGTTGGAGTGGGATCCGATTTTATTTCACATCTGGGGTTTGGACGAAAACGAGCCGGTGACTCTGGCGATGTTTTACGAGCAGTTGCACCGGGATGACGTGGCGGAGACAGAACAGGCTATTGCCGCTTCGCTCAATCCCGCGGGGGATGGCCACTATCATACCGTCTATCGAGTCATCAATCGCAAAACTCATTCTCTTAGCTGGATTGAGGCCAGCGGCCAAGTAGTATTCGAAAATGGTGTGCCGCAGAAAATGTTCGGCATGATTATCGATATTTCCGAGCGGAAAAAACTGGAGGAGTCTTTACAGGCGGCGGTGGGGAAATTGGCCCAGGACAATATCAAGAAAAATGAATTTATCGCCACCCTGGGCCACGAATTGCGCAATCCCCTCGCCGCCATTAACAGCGGCATTCAAATGATGCAGTTGGGCACCAAAGACTCCGGTTGGGCATTGGAAATGATGGCCAATAATGTCCGCCTGATTCGCTCGCTGCTGGACGATCTGTTGGATTTGACTCGTATTACCCTGGGTCGGATTTATTTGAAAAAGGAATTCGTAAACATCAGCAAATTGCTGCACGAGTCTCTGGAAAGTTTTGCGGCCAAGGCGGCGGAGAAGCGCCAGGTATTCACTTATTCGCTGGTGCGGGAACCGTTATACGTGTACGGTGACGGCACCCGCCTTGAGCAAGTGTTTGCCAACATTCTCACTAACGCGCACAAATTCACGCAGGAAGGCGGCTCCATTCGTGTGAATGTCGAACGCCGGGAATCGCGCCTGCTGATCGAGGTGCAGGATGATGGTATCGGTATTCCTCCGGAAAAAATTGAGGCCGTGTTCAATCCTTTCGAACAAGTGACCCCCGCCATGCCCGGTAATACCGGCTTGGGTATAGGTCTGTCATTGGTCAAACAATTTATTACCATGCACGATGGCACGGTTACGGTCAGTAGCGACGGATTGGGGCGCGGCAGTAAATTCACCGTCAACCTGCCGCTGTGCACTGATAATTTCCAACCGGTGGCGCGCAAGGCCAGTGCGCAGAAAAAACTCAAAGATGATTTGCGGGTTTTGATTGTCGATGATAATGAAGACGCGGCCCTCGGGCTGGCCGCTATGCTGGAAAGCCAGGGCTGCCAAATTCAAACCGCTTTTACTGCTGGCGCTGCGTTGGATAAAGTGGCGGATTTTCAGCCAGAGGCATTTATTCTCGATATAGGTCTGCCCGATATGAGCGGTTATGAGCTGCTGCATAAAATTAAAAATGTCTATAAGCGCAACGCCACCTATATCGCGTTATCGGGCTATAGCCGCTCGGTATTTAACGGCGAATCCACTGATGGACAGTTTCATTTCCATTTAACCAAACCAGCGGATTTCAAAGATCTGTTGGGAATTCTCAGCGGCGTTACGGCCTAGACCGTCACGCCGCCGCACATCTTTGCTTTTTTAACGCGCGCAAAAAAGTCGCCCGGTTGGCACCGGGCGCGAAGTGTCGTGTACTGATCACAGAGTGCATCTCATAAAGAGAGATCGCAAAAAAGCGCAATTCCGATTGGCGGTAAATTTATGCAAGCCAAAGCCCGCTGCGCAAAAAACGCAGTCGTTACCAAGGCCGGAAAAATACGTCCAGGAATAAATTCGCTCGATGCAAAAGTCGTAACAATGACGACTGTCTTAAGATGCCGGAGGCATCCGATAATCTAGACGCGTTCAGTTTTCATTACCCCACTTTGGGGCGGCTCAAATACA
>JBQGED010000141.1:0-4123 GCA_052039425.1 Sphingobacterium griseoflavum
GAGCGAAGCCTCGCGCACCCATCGATACACTGTGACCGTGCACCACGACACTGAGCGCAACCTGTATCTGCCGGAACTCAAAATTATTGCCCACGGTGTATCCTCCAACGTGCGTTTGAGCCCCGAGTTCGTCGAATCCAACGACTACCGCAACCTGCGCAACTTGGGAGAAAAACTCGAAGGCTTGTTGGAAACTGGTGCCTATGTCACCAAAGGCGAGCGTAAACAACCGGTCGCCAGCTTCAAAGAAGCCTTGGAATGGATTATGGCCGAGTCGAAAAAAGGCTACGCCATCACCCGCTATAAAGGTCTCGGCGAAATGAACCCGGAACAACTCTGGGAAACCACCATGGACCCCGGCGCCCGCCGCATGCTCAAAGTCACCATCGAAGATGCCATTGCAGCGGACCAAATCTTCACCTGTTTAATGGGCGACCACGTGGAACCGCGACGGGAGTTTATTGAAACCAACGCGCTTTATGTGGCGAATTTGGATGTGTAGGATTTCCCGACCAACAAATCTCAAAATAATTTCAAATTAGGCTAAGTGTTAAAAGACCGCATATCGCGGTCTTTTTATTTGCGGGGTTGAAAAAATAAAAATTGGGAAAAGTAATTTTCAACGCGATCTAAGGAAGCGACTAAGCCGGTTCGCATGCCCGGCCAAGTGAACCGCACTTCAGGGACAATTTTTCATAAGCACGCGTAATTCCCTTACTCAGGGGTTTTAGTTGGGGCAATTAAAAATCAGCTCTAAGTAATTCAATAGCCGCTTGCAGAGGACAAGCGTGAAAAAGAACACCATCTTTGGCAAATTGCTCATCTAATGTAACAAGATCATTATCCGTAAATTTGGTCATCGTTAAGTCCTTGTTCTGTCGCGAATATGAAGTTGCCTTAAACCTTTCAGGTATTGGTAACACATTCTTCATGTCAAATGTATGTCGAATTATCATCTCCTTCTTCGACTAAGCTGTGAAAGTGCGAGGGGTGGCCACAAACCTAACCCGACATACCTCCATCGCTCACGTTTCGCGAACCCAAACTTCGATTCTTACGAGGACAACCCTATGATCCCCAAAAACACCATCTGCCTCTGGTACACCGATTCAGCCCTGGAAGCCGCGCAGTTTTATGCGGAGACTTTTCCGGATAGCTCGGTTGGTAGGATTTTTCGCGCTCCGTCGGATTTCCCCTCCGGCAAAGCCGGGGATGTTTTGACAGTGGAATTTACCGTGGCGGGGATTCCGTGTATTGGTTTGAACGGCGGCTCTGCGTTCAAGCAGACTGAGGCGTTTTATTTTAAGATTGCGACGGATGATCAGGCTGAAACGGATCGTTTATGGAACGCGGTTGTAAACAACGATGGGCAGGAGAGTGCCTGCGGTTGGTGTAAGGATAAATGGGGTGTGTCCTGGCAGATTACTCCCAAAGTGCTGACGGAAGCGATTGCCGATCCCGATCCGGCCGTAGCCAAACGGGCGTTTGAAGCGATGATGAAAATGACCAAGATCGATGTTGCGACCATCGAGGCTGCGCGACGCGGTTGATGCTGAATTTGTGCGGTATTGCCGGGTTGGTAGCGCCTGGCGTGCTTTGTGTCGGCGTGTGACTGCGATCCGGGGTGCTACAATGTTTTAAAGCTATCACCTACGGCCTTTAGCTGACGGGCCACCGGGCAGGTGATTAAGATGCAGTACCTAATTTAATAATAATGTTGCAGACAGCATGACCAACTTTTATCGCACAACAGCACTGACTGTGTTAGGGCTTTTATGCTTCACCTTTGTGGTGATGAGCGCGGCTGTGTGGTTTTCGGTTCAGAAAACTTCTTTGTTGCCGAGCAGTAAAAGCGTATTCGACTGGTATCACCGTACGGAAAATCTGGGACGCGACAATAAAATTATTGTGCGCAACAGCGGTGAGCGTACCGAAGAGGTGAATTTCGATTTTGTCCTGTTGGAGGAGGACCCCATGCCCTATGCCTCCTTTATTTTTTATCTCGCCGATCCCAAAACCGTTGCCGATCTGGTGGATTTATCCGAGTTTTCCGCCCTCAGTTTTCATATACGTTGTGAACCCAAAAATGTGCTTATTTTTGCGATGTACAGCTACGTTGAAGGTGTTACGGATATTGAGCGACCGGAAACCTACAGAGTCAGTTTGGATTTTTTCCCCTGCGAAGCGGAAGAGACGGAAGTCACATTTAATCTGCGCGAAATGGATTCGGTGGACTGGTGGCTGGAGCGCTACGGCGTGGCCTACACCAATCGGGCAAGTGATTTAACCAAAGTGCATGGCTTTGCTTTTAATAATTCGCTGCAGAGTCCCAAGGGCACTGCGATAAATGTTGTTATGACGGAGATGGTACTGATCAAAGATCGGCAGTATCCCATTTATATTGGCTTGGGTATCGCGTTTTTGGCTTGGCTGATCGCCGCCTATTTTCTGGTAAAAGCCTACGTGCGCGAGCAAATTCGTTTTGCGAATGCCCAGGTTGACGCCAACCGGCCGTTGATCGCTTATCAGAAGTTGACGTTGACGCAGGAATCGGACACCTTGGAAGCCAAACTGCTGCGGCATATCGCGGTGGAATATGTAAATCCGGATATCAATATCGAAAGCACTGCCGCAAGTCTCGGCACCACGCGGACACAGATCAATAAAATTCTTAAATCTGAACTGGGTCTTACCTATACCGCTTATATCAACAAACTGCGTCTGACCGAAGCCGCGCGGCTTTTGACGGATGAGCCGAATTTAAGCGTTAAACAAATTGCGCTTGGCGTAGGTTTTGCGAATGTGACCTACTTTAATCTGCTGTTTAAAAAAGAATACGGCTGCGCACCAAAGAGTTTTCGAACTAATGCTCCGGAAGATGAAGCGGAAGATTGAAAAGCTGCTTTTATCCTGGGCAATCCGTTGCCTCAAATAAGGGATTGCACTGGCAATCCCAATTCCCTCCAAATTAAAGTTTGCGCCGGAACGGCTCCGCCGGCAGTCCTTCTTTGTCCTGCAAATTGGCTTCTTCAGGATTATCGCTCCAGGCGTAACGCACAGCGGTAGGCTTGCTCGCATCTGCGGCGAGCGGCAGTATGACGGTATTGTCTTTTATTGAACCGGTGACGGGCTTAAATTCTCCAGAGACATCGGCAACTTCAAAACCGGTTACCTGCTCACCGCCACCGCGTATTGCCAAGGATTTTGGGGTTTTGAATATCACGATCAGCTGATTCTTTTTAACAGACGCTGATTGCAAAATCGGTCCGCGATAATGCACTTTGCTTTTGCCGTAGGTTTGATTGAGTGCGATGCTGGCAAGACGCTCACCGACGGTTTTTTTGTCGCGCGGGTGAATATCTTTTGGGTTGCCGATATCAATGGTGATGGCTTGGCCAGTATTTTTCACCGCTAGAGTTGCAGTTTGCGCTTCACGCAAAAATGGCCATTTTTCCGAGCCGGAAATAAAATTCGCCAGTTGCACCCAATAAAATGGCATTTTGGGGTTGTTCCACTGGTTGCGCCAGTCTTGGATCAAACCGGCAAATTGACTGCGATAATTTTCCGCATCTTGTTCGGAATAGGCGTTGGATTCACCCTGATACCAAATCACGCCTTTTACCGGAACCTGGAACAGCGGATGCACCATTTTGTTGTACAAGGCGGTGTCGGTATTGTGGAAAGAATCCGAGACGGTCACGGTTACCCGGTCCGCTTTGATTTTCCATTCGCCCGCAAGTGAATAGTGTTTGCCATTCGCTGTTTCCACATACAACAGATTGGCAGTGGAATAAATTCCGCCGCCGCCTTGTTTATCGTCCACGCGGATCGCAATGTGATTTTTTCCGGGCTGCAAAAATTTTGCTGGTACTTTATAAGTACGGACCTGATCGTAACCATCGGTTTCGCCAACTTTGTGGCCGTTGACCCAGGTGATATCTGCGTCGTCGATTTTGCCCAGGCCGAGGGTGATATCCTGTCTGGCTTCCGCATCGCTGAGTTCAAAGGTTTTGCGATACCACATGACGCCGTCAACGCCGGGATAATCCTGTTCCTCCCACAAACTTGGAGCCTGAATTGTCAACCAGTCTTGCTCATTGAGGGCAGGGGCGTTCCAGGCGGC
>JBQGED010000142.1:0-7928 GCA_052039425.1 Sphingobacterium griseoflavum
ATGAGGTTCAAACATTTCACGGTCGCCATTTCGATATTGTCGACCAAGCGTGTGGTTTTAGTGGCGAGGAAGGAGTGAATCAAAATCATGGGAATGGCCGCTGTCAAACCAAAAGCGGTAGTGTTCATCGCAACGGAAATACTCGCTGACAGCAAATCCGCTTTTTCCGCAGGATCAGCAGAGGCAACCGCAGTGAAGGCTTGAATCAAACCGATAATGGTTCCAAGAAGGCCGAGCAGGGTGGCGATATTGGCGAGGGTGGCGAGGTAATGAGTGCGCTGTTCCAACTCCGGCATAACTTCCATAATGCCTTCTTCCATCGCCGCCTCTACAGCCTCGCGGCTGGCATTCACGCGCAATTTGGCGAGGCCGTATTGCAGCACCCGCGCCAGCGGCGTGGACTGTTTTTGCAGCACATTTTCCGCCCGTGCCAGGTCATTCGCTTTCAGCATGGGTGTTAATTGTTGCCACACCCGATTGGTTTTTCTCTCAGTCGCACTGATTACGAGCAGGCGCTCCACTGCAATCGCCAAGCCCAATACGAACACTGCCAGAATGGGGTACATAAAAGCCCCTCCGGATTGGAAAAACTCTACTAAATCCATAACTCTACCTTTGCTTCAATACGCTGTTGAACTGATCGGCCGCCGCGCTGGAATCAGGGTTTAGGCACTAATGTGATATCAGGAGAAGAATCGCTGTCGGCAGGTTGATTGACAGACTCGGATGTGGTCCATCCATTGGATTGATCATCTCCATTAAACTCACGGTCGATCTGCTCGAGCAGATCGCGGCGTTGCGCCAGGTATTCTACACGGCTGATTCGGTGTTCCAAATAGCCTGTCACGATCTGCCGCAAAAGATTGGAATAATTCGTCTCTGACATAGTAAGAAAATCCTGGGGGCAGGCGCCGCCGCCGTTTTAACGCTTTAATTACGCACCAATTCGCGCAACACACGGAAGCCGGTTTCCGGGTCCGGGTTGCCATTGCTGGCACGTTGGGTCGCCAGAGTGCAATCCTCCATCTCCGTGGCGTAGGAACCGCCCACAGCCAGAAGCTGAGCGCCCGGATTCAGAACCCACTCCTGGGCGTTGCCGACATAATTCACCAACCCCCAATTGTTCTGCTGGCCGATATCCGCATTCAGCAGAGTGCCGCCTTTTTGAATGCCGCGGGCATTGAGCTGGCAATTGCGATTCGCATCCAATCCCCGCAACGTCGCCTCTGCGGCGACACGCCATTCCGTCAGAGTCGGCAGGCGATAGGTTTTGCCGGATTCTACGCTCAGCCAGCGCAAATATTCCTGCACTTTTTGCGCGGTGATTCCGGTCACTGGCAAGGCCGCGTTGGCCGTCACTGGATCACATGCCTTGGTGGCACGGCAGAAGTCATTAAATTCACCGACAGTCACTTCATAACGGCCTATCGCGAACGCAGGCAAGCCGTTTTTGGCTGGAATCACCACGGTTTCCGGGCTTTTGATGCCACCGCGCAGGGCGTCCTGGCAAATGCTGCGGCGGCCGCGGGCGCCGAACCCGGCGAGAGATTCATTGCAGCTGTCGCGCGGCTCTAATTTCAAACCGCGCAACACCGCATTGTTCGGGAACAATTCGAGCGCAGCGGTGCGGGTAGCGAGGGCGCGGTCGGGGAAACTGCGGCCGACTTTTTCGATACACGCGGCCAGATCACCCACGATTTTGCCTTCAGCCTGCTGATATTGCCCGGCGTCCAGGGAGCGCAGTTTGCGGATCGCAACCGCAAAATCGCTCATGTCGATCTGCTGGGCGCAGCGCAATTGCGCTGTCACCGTCGCCAGCGCCACGGAATATTCCTCGCGGCGGCGTTCCTCTTCCTGGCGTTTTTGCTGCGCCTCTGTTTGTCTCTGCCGCTCTTCCTGCTGCATCAGTCTGGTCTGATGCTCCTGCGCTAATTGCTGCTCGCGGAGCTGTTCGCTCTGCGCAAGCGATAACTGGATACTTTCAGAAAGCGCCGCAAGTCTCTGGCCATCAACCGCATAGCGTTCGGCGCGCTCGACCAGTGCCTGCGCATCCTCGAACAGTTGCTGCTGCGCCAATTCCTGAATGCGTTCAAGATAAAGTTCGTAAGCGCGACTGCGAAAATCGACAAAAGTCGGATGCGCGGTGCCCACCAGTTGCTCCAGGTTGCGCATCTCTTCCCACAGTAACCCTTCCCAACGCTCGTCGAACGTCTTGGCCTGCAGAATATCCGCGATATTTTTTTGCAGGAGCTCAAGACGGATCTGGCCTTCGATTTCGCTGCGGAAATCATCGGCAGTCAGTTGCGGCTGCACAGGTGCCTGCTCGCGATTAAGGTACACCAGGATCCCGCCGCCGACGGCGAGTAACACCATCAACACGCTGCCCCACACCGCCAGGGGATTAACCACTTTTTTGTTGAGTTCGAGCCAGAACTCACTAACTGTCGCTATGCGATTTTCGCGTTCAAATGCCAGCGCGCGCTCGATTACCCGCCATTGCTGTTTGCTGATGTTGTCGATGCGAGTCGGCTTGATGCCCAAGCGGCGCGCGTCGCGAGCGTTTTTACGCTCGAACGGATGCCTTCCGGTGAGCAGCTCATACGTGATACAGCCCAACGCGTAGATATCGTCACGCACATCCGGCGGTTCGCCTTCGAGCATTTCCAGACTGGCGTAGGCGGGGGTCAGTGCGCCGAAGTTGCCGGCGTCGAAGACCGTCTTGTCCTCGGCATCGCCACCCATCTGTTCCGCCTTGGCGACAGCGCGGGCGATACCAAAATCAAAAACTTTGGCGAGATTCTGATTGGTGACAAAGATATTTCCCGGCTTAAGGTCGGCGTGAATGATCTTCTGGCCGTGGGCGTAGGCGAGCGCCGCGCAAATACCTTCGAGAATCTGCCAAGCGTCCGTCACCGGTAGACCGGTACTGCGGTATTTTTTGATGAGCTTGTCCAGGGGTGTACCTTCGAGGTACTCCATGGTCATGAAAACGGTGTCGCCGTCTTTATCGAAATCATGGACGTTCACGATATTCGGATGCGCGATGCGCTGCGTCTTACGCGACTCCCGCTGCAGAGCGATGAAGGCCTCGGGGTGAGACTTGAATTCCTCGCCAAGCACTTTGATCGCGACATAAGGATCGCGGTCCTTGGCCTCCACCTTAAGCATATCTTTCGCTTTGTATACCACCCCCATGCCACCGGCGCCCAGAACGCGCTCTAGGATAAAGCGGTTCTTCAATACGTCGTGGGACTGCAAAGCAGGAGTCTTGGGCACGGCCGGTGGGGCAACCGAAGGCTCGGCCTCAGTCACATCATTTTCGGTAATGCGTGCGACGCGCTCGGAAACCCGCGTTTTGCCCGAGATGAAGGTGGTGCTGTTAGCTTTGCCGGGGGGGACTTTGTCATTTGCAGGCGTAGGGCGCGCAGCCGGGCGAGCCGGCTGCGGCTTTTGGATGCGGGTCTTATCGTTATCGTCGGAGTCGGTCATTGCCGGGTATCGTCAGCCGAATTTCCCGGGTTCACCCCGGACCACCACCACCGATACATTGTCCGGGGCGCCATTGGCGAGGGATGCCTGCACCAGTTCTTCCGCCATTTGCTGAGTGTCGCGCCCGCCCAGGATGCGCACCAGATCGGCCTCTGCCACCGTATTATGCAGGCCGTCGCTGCAGAGCAGGAAGGTATCGCCGATCTGGGCGTTGAACACATTCACGTCGACGAAGCCGTCTTCTTCAACGCCAATGGCGCGAGTAATGATATTGGCATTGGGATGGCGGGCCGCCTCTTCGGGTTCGAGCGCGCCCATTTCGATCAACTCCTGCACATGGCTGTGATCGCGGGACAGCTGGGTGAGCTGGTGATTGCGCAGGCGATAGAGACGGGAATCGCCCGCCCAAAGGCAAACGCCAACCCGACCGCGAATCACCAGCGCCACCAGAGTGCTACCCATGGTGGCTTTGTCGAACATCAGGTCGGCGTAATCGAGAATGCCGCGGTTCACGTCCAGCAATGTCTCTTCTACAGCGTCGACAAAGTCACTAAGCCGTTCGCTGTTCTCCAGCCGCTCCAATGCTTCCACGATCATGCGACTGGCGACATCGCCCACTTCGTGGCCACCCATCCCGTCCGCCACAGCCCAAAGGCCGATTTCCTCGCGTGAAATCAGCGCATCTTCATTAACTGCACGCACTGCACCCACATCGGTGCAAGCGCCGCTGCGCCAGTCGATGGGGCGGCGAAAAGTTATGTCATTCACGGTATTGCTATTCAAAAGGCGCTCCCAATCACGCGTTTGGCCGCAGCGGACGCACCGGCACCGACCACTCCCAGTCTTCCCAGAGGCCGTCCAACATGGCGGCGGCACCGGCTACGGGCGGCATGGCCGGGGTAATAAAAACACAGGGCTCCACCCGCTCGGACCCGGCGGTGCTCCACAGGCTATAGCTGGCAAAGGTGCTGGCCACAAAGGCATCCAGCAGGTGCGGCAGCGCTGGCATCGGCGCCGGGTCGTCAAAATCCAGATCGACCACTATACCGGCATCCGGGCGCGGTTGGCCTTGGTAGCGATAGATGTCACCCGCGGAAAGTTTTACCAATGCCAGTTCGTCCAGCAGGCGGTCCACCGGCAGTTGGCCGTCCAGTGCTTTGAGTGCAAGCGCTTCCACCGCCGCGAACCACTCGCCTTGCTGACTCAAGAAAGCCGACAGGGAGGTGCGCTCCGGCAGCCGCCGCAGCACCGAAAACGGAAAATAGCGGCCGACCCGGTCGACGCTGGGCAACCAGATGCCGGCCCAGGCATTGCCATCGAGGGTGCCGGAAGAGAGGCAGAATCGCCAAATCGGACTGGTTAGATAAATATCCAGCCAGGCGTCGCCCAGACGCTCCTGGGTGCTGCCAATAAAGGTCTGCAACCAGGTGTCCCATTCATTGATCAATTTGGTCGGCAGATTGCGGTGAATAAAATCCCCGTGCGCCGGCAACTTGCCAAACAGGCCGGTAGCCTGCGCCGCGCCATTGTTGCTGCTGTGTCCATTCATAAGCCTGATCTCACGGAACGATGGATTCCGGTGCACGGAATGCGCTGAGAACTTCACGTCGCAAAGGGCTGTCCGCGCTTTTGGTTTTTACTTCATAGGTGATCTTGTGGGCATCGCGCTGCCCGCCCGCACGGTCGTCGCCGGCGGAGAAAGTCACCAAATAAATATTGGACTGGCTGGTCTTCTCGATGTAGGACGAGTCGAGTAGGCGGAACCACGCCCACCCGCCCTGGAAGGAGCGGTCATACTGGGTGCCTTGTAGATCCTCGAACACCATGCGCACCCGCATATTGCTCTGGTTGGCCTCCCAACGGACCGTTTTCCAGAATTTCGGGCCGTGGTTGTAGGTCAGGCGCTCGTCACCTACATCCAGCGTGAACCGGGCATCCCGCTCCTCCATGGCGCGCGGTCGCAGCTCCATGGTCACGGCGATATTGTCCGGGCTCTCCCGGTAAAAAATATCCTTGATCGCGCGGGCGTTGTTCACCTGGCGCAGCACTTCTTCAGAAAAGCCTAAGGTGTAGTTATCCACCACGCGGTTGCGGATGGCCCCGCGCGTAGTGACAAAGGGCGCCATAAATTCCGTAAAGAAGGTATCCACGGTACCGCCGGGTTTAAAAAACTCCGAAAAGTCGTAGAGCGCCATTTCGTCGGAGGAGGAGCGATTCAACGGATAGCGGCCCTGCAGCGTCTGGCTGTAAGGCCTATGCACCTGGGCTCGCCACTCGTTGTTGACGTGGCCGCGGGCAGAATCAAGCAGCACCTTCCAGCTCTGGTCGGCGAGCGTTGCCAGCCACTGGCGCACCGGCTCCGGCAGCGATTGCGAGTAGGCGCGCACGTCGGTAATCGCGTTGCCTGCGCTGGTGTCAAAACGCGCGCGCGCATGGTTGAACGCCTGCTGGCCAGGCTCGGGTCTGATGGAAATATCCGTCATGAAATCCTTCAGACCCTGCAGCTTGGTGAGGATGGTGGCGACCGGCGCCATATCGCCGCGACCCTCCGCGACCAGCGCATTGAGGTCGCGGAAGTGTTTATCCACCGGCGTGCCTTCATACTGATTAATCAACGCCGATGAGGCCATCTGCGCAACACGGCCACCCTTTTTGGGATTTTTGCCCGCCAAGTCCTCGACCTCTTCCTGAGATGGACGCAATTGGGTATTGCGCTGGCCCACCTGAAGAATGGAAGCCAGCGGCGAATACACTGGATCCACCAGGTTGGCGAGCACCTCTTCCGCGTGACGCAGGTTGCGGAATTCGGTGATGGTCAGGCGTTTGTACACCTCGTCCCACACCTGGATGTATTCGCTCAGGTAGAGATCCTTCACCTGTTTGCTGATGTCATCCAGATCTTCGGTGATGAAATCGAGCTTGGCGTTTTCATCGTCAGTCAGCACCCAACGCTCGTTCACTATGTCTTTGACCAGCGCGGAATCCGGCGATAGATCAATGCTGTCGTAGCCATCTTTGGTGAACATCACCGGAATAAAGAGGGCGCGTTGCACCTCACTGTCGATTTTGTAAGAGGTGCGCACGGGCGCGCCGAAAGCGGTCAGGAGATCGACCTTGCGGTTGTAAAGCGGATTGCTGCGCACCCGCGAATAGACCCGCTGCGCCACCGGCTCACGCAGGATCAACGCGCGGGTGTCTTTTACCAAACGGGCATTGAGAGTGCTCGGTGGCGGCACTTGCTTCAGCAGATTGTCCAAATGGTGCTCCAGCTCTTTACGCCGGGTACCTTCACCGCGCAGCGTGTTTTCCCAATGGGTCACAAACCATTCGCGCACCCGCGGAATTTCCATACGATCGGTCTTCTGAAACATCATGTAGATGCGGAAGGTGTCGTACAGGTCGCGGCCTTCGTAGCCTTTCTCCAGTTCGCCTTCCATGCTGGTGATCAGCCGGGGCAACAAATCACTCACCAGTTTATGGCGGTAGGCCTCATCGGCTTTGCCATCAACGCGCACATCGTAGAGACCCAAACTGGTCAACCAGGGATGGTCCTGCTGGTCGTACACCAGGGATGCCTGTTCCAAGGAGGCGAGCGCGGGCAGGACTTGGCGGGCGTCGGGATTCTGCGCGGCCACCTTGGCCGCCGCGCCTTCATACTCCTCTACATGCGCGTTCACCTCGCCCATAAACGCGCGGTGGCGCATGACGCTGCCGGACCAGACCACCCCGAGTCCCACCAACACCAGCACCATCAAGGCGTAGGCGCCGCGCTGTAGCCAACGGATGGTGCGTTCGTATGACGCATTGGATCCAACCAATTCACCCTCTGGAAAAATCACTTCGCGGAACAGCTTGGCCAAAAAGAAGCTCTTGCCCTGCTGATGGGGCAGTTGCGCCACATCCCGGGCAAAACCGAAATTGGCGGCGACCGAGGCCATGAGCCGATCGATGGGGGTGCCGTCCTGGGTACCGGAGGTGAAATATACCCCGCGCAGGTAGGGCTGAAACTTGAAACGGTTGAACGCAAATGTCTGACGCACAAACTGTTCGGCAATACCGCGCAAGTTTTCAAACTGCTGCGGGAAGCCCTGAATGGCGGCGCGGCGCTTGCTGTCGCGCTCCTGATGCATGCGCCAGAGCACTCTTGCATAAAGAGTGCGGGTGAGGCTGGTGAGCTCGTTGCGGAGGAAGTCGAAATCGGGGGCACTGTCCGCTTGAGGCGCATCCGGCAGGGAGATACCCCACACCTGCTCGCGCTCCTCGCGGCTGAAGTCTTCGAAAAATTCGCTAAAACCGCTTACCAAGTCTGATTTGGTAAACATGAGATAGACGGGAAAACGAATCTGCAGCTTGTCCATCAGCTCGTCCAACCTCGCGCGGATGGTTTTGGCCTGAGCGGCGCGCTCGTCCTCAGTTTGCATCAGCAGATCCTGCAAACT